>CAZGYW010000316.1:0-1315 GCA_964530495.1 uncultured Anaerolineae bacterium | reverse complement strand
TCAAGGATCAACGTGAAGCGTTTGGCACGCTCAACGCCGGCCTGGAAGAGACAATCTCCGGGATCGAGACCGTCAAGGCCAGCGCGCAGGAGGCGTTTGAGCGCCGCAAGTTCAAGGTCAACGCCCGGGTCTACCGTGACCTGTTCATTGCCCAGGGGCGCATCGAAGCCCGCTACCTGCCCATGCTGCTGTACGGGTTCGCGGTTGGGCTCTCGTTCCTGCATTGCATGCTGCTTAACGCGCAGGGCCTGCTGACGATCCCGGACATCATCACTGTCACCGGCCTGGTGGCCGTGATGCGCTTCCCGGTATGGGTTTCGATCTTCTCGTTCTCCCTGATGCAGCTCGGGGTGGCCAGCGCCGAGCGCCTGCTGGCGATCATCAACGCTGTTGCCGACATGGATGAGAACGAAGACGGTCACACTGCCGAGATCCAGGGCGAGATTGTTTTCGAAAACGTCAGCTTCGGCTACGAGGATGGCGTCGTCCTGCAGGGGATCAGCTTCCACGTCAGGCCCGGTGAAACCGTCGCCATCGTCGGTCAGACCGGCTCCGGCAAGAGCACGCTCAGCGAGCTGATCAACCGCACGTACGACGCGACCGCCGGCCGCATCCTGATCGACGGCGTGGACGTCCGCGCCTGGAACCTCAACAGCCTGCGTTCCCAGATCAGCAAGATCGAGCAGGATGTGTTCCTGTTCTCACGCTCGCTGGCGGACAACATCGCCTTCGGCGCGCCCGGCACACCCCGGGACCGCATCGAGCAGGCCGCCCGCGACGCGCAGGCCCACGACTTCATCATGAGCTTTAAGGACGGCTACCAGACCGACGTCGGCGAGCGCGGTGTGACGCTTTCCGGTGGGCAGCGCCAGCGCATCGCCCTGGCCCGTGCCTTCCTGAGCAACCCGCGCATCCTGATCCTGGACGATTCGACCAGCGCCATCGACAGCGCCACCGAGGACGAGATCCAGAAGGCGATCCGGCGCGCCCAGCAGGGCCGCACCACCCTTCTGATCACGCACCGCCTGTCCCAGATCCGGTGGGCCGATCACATCCTGGTGATGGATCGCGGCCGCCTGATCGCCCGCGGTAAGCATGACGACCTGCTGCGCACCTCAGCGGACTACCGGCGTATCTTCGCGCGGTATGATGCCCCGCTGCCCCCCATCGAGCCGGCGGCCGTGCTGGCCGAAGTACCGGCCCCGGGCACAAGGAGCTAGATCATGGGCTTTATCATGGACGGCCTCGATGCCGAGGCCTACGACCGCCGCTACAGCGACCGCGAACTGGTCGGGCGCATCCTGCGCTACTTCCG
>CAZGYW010000315.1:0-4176 GCA_964530495.1 uncultured Anaerolineae bacterium | reverse complement strand
TCAAGAAGGTGAACGCGGGGGCCAGCAGTACAGCGTCACTATCCTCCCTTTGAGCCACTGGCATGTACAATGCAGCCAGCACCCCTTCATTAACCAGCGTCAGATACTCCTGCCCAACCGCATGCCAGTCCGGTTCAGAGTATTGATGTGGGTACAGCACCTGGCGGAACTTACGCGCCGACTCGATGATTTGAGCGGCTACACGCCCGTCATCCAGTCTCGAATGGAAGCCAAAACCTGGCTGTGACAGGACTTCACCAAACAACCGGCTGAAGAAGTAATCAGGGGGACCTGGACGGCTCGCAGACGCTTCGCGCGCAGCTTCCAGCCAGCCACGCAAATACTCGTAACGCTCGCCGGCTGTGTATGAGATGCGTTCGCGCATCGAGGCCTGAATCTGATCAAACGAAGAAAGCGCACCACCGTGGCTCGGCTTATAGACGATATCGGCCAGTAACCTGGCTCGCACGGGATCGAGGCCATCAATCACGCGGACAAACACATCGACGATATCCGATCGTGGCGGAGCAGGGAACCCCCACTGTGGGTGAGCAATCTGCAGTAGCGTGAACAGGGCGCGAGCGGACGGCTCATCGCGAAGCGCGCGGGATGGGCGCTGAGAAATGCTGGGAATACCCTGCGCCTCGAGCCGGGTCTGCAAAGAGAAACGCAGCGAATCAGTGAGGAACGGAGTGAGAACGGCGATCTCGCGCGGGGGAGTGCCTGACGCCACAAGATCAGCAATGCGATCCGCAACCCAGTCGATCATCATTGGGTAGTATGCGTGGTATTCAAAACTCAGCCCGGCCAACAGGTTGCCCGTTACCTCAGGCGCCGGCACAAAACGTGGATTGAGCGCCTGACGTACCTTGCCATCCAGGGCCAGCAAGGGATCCGAGCTGACAAACGAGCCGTCCAGCGTCAGATGTTCCGCGCACCGATCGCGCAAACCAACCGCGCTCTCAGGTGATGCCCCCAGGAATGTCCGGTATCCACCGTCGGTGTCCATCACCAACAGTACCGAACGCCATTGATCCCACCAGCTACTGATGAAATCATGGGCTAACGGGCCGGATTCCTCGATATTATCCGCAATGAGGTGCTGATGATGACCCGCAAAATAGCGCCGAAATATGGGGTGAGGCACAAGATGCTGCCAGAACACCTCAAGCTGAAGCGCATAATCTAACAGGTTGTGTTCCTGGCAGAAAGCGCGGTAGGCGGCACCCAGAGTCTCACTGGTTCGATAGACCTGCAGCCGGCTGGAATGGCGATCGCCCCACGCCGCAATAAGCCGGTCAGAGACTTCGGCAAACGGGAAGCCAGCAATCGCCGCCTTGGCCATGTTATCCAGCAATTGAGCAGCGATGCGCGGAGGAGGCAACCCGATTGAATCAAAGATGCCTTCTGCCACTGCGGGTCTGACAAAACGCATCATGTAGTATTGCGCGGTTTCAATCGTCAGGAAGACGGGTTCTCGCACCGGATCATAGCCGGCTAAAGGAGCTACCAGCGGCCAGAATCGGTCCAGATTGCGCCGAGCCAGACCGCTGAGGGTCGCCATTGTAATCACGCCAGGAATCCGCGCGGACTGCCGGACAAAGCGTTCATAGGGCTGACTCAGCGACCGTTGGGGGACCAGTATCAGAATGGTTTCGGCTGGCACGCCGCTTGCCAACAGTGCGTCAAGGTGTCGCAAGGCAAATGTAGTCTTGCCAGCGCCTGCTGGCCCTTCTAAGAACACTGTGGATGCCGCACCCGATTCTACCATGTGCAAATCCTGCATCTCTTCGTAGCACGCTCAGGTGTTCTATTATAGAGACGTCTGAACCGAATGGCAATCAAGGAGATGTTGCCGGGCAGCACATTTGGGCTATAGATTGCGGCTGGAACATAGGCTAGAATCAGCTATCTACAGCATCTGCAGAAGGAAACCTGATGTCTGAACAGCCCGAAGTAGGAAGAAGACGATGGGATGATCAACTGGACGGCGCCAGCCAGCAGGCAAGCCTGCCTGTTTCACAGCCAGGCGGCGGGCCAACGGGCAAACAGGTTATCGGCCTCGTCCTCTTCCTGATCATTGTGATAGCAGTCTTCCTGCTGACTGGCCGGAGCTCTGCTGAAATCAAGGCCAGCGGGCCAGCGGGCAACGCCACCTATGATCGTTGGCTTGCTACCTTATTGGCTTTAGGGGTAGGGACGCTGGTTTATGGATTTGCGCTGGTGAGCGGCGCAACCCGGCGCGGGCGAATCATCCGTGTCGTCTCGTCCTTCTGGGCAGGCGGCCTGCTGCTGGCAATTGGCGCCTACATGATCATGGGAATGCTGATGCCTTCGAGTGGATTTCAGGAGCGCCTGATCATCCCCGGGTTGTTACTCATGCTATTCTTCGTGCTGGGGCTGTTTTCACCTGCAATGCGGCTATGGCCGCTGAATGTTCCTGATGGTGAAACCTGGATGATCCTGGATGTGGGTGATCACATCATGGCCTACATTGGCGCGGGCCTGCGCTGGGTACGGCCAATTGACGGTTTTGAGCGCTATGATCAGGGTGGGGCGCTGGTCATCGAGGTTGACGACGAAGACTTCTACACCCTGGACAATTTTCCGTTCCGAGTGCGGGCCAAAGTCGTGTGCCTGTTCAATCCAATGCGCGCCGAGGAGCGTATGTGGGTCGCGTTGAGGAGTCTGTCGCGTGCCACGCTGCAAACCAGCCTCCATGATGAGGTTGTCTACATCATCAACAATGAACTGCTGGGGGACTTGCGCCAGAACATCCGCGAACCGGGCAATTTTCGGATTGTGCTGAATCGCATCTACCGGGACATTCGCGAGGCAGTGGAAAACCGCGCCAATCTGGGGGTTCACCTGGCTCCGAACAATCCAATTAACGTAACCCTTCTGCCAACGAAGATGGTGTCCGCTTCCAGCGAACGTTTGATTGCCCTGGAGGCAGCGGCTGGCGGCGGGCGATTGGATGATCAATTGCAGATGCTGGGCAAAGGGCCTCTAGACAACCGCCTGCTGAGTGACATCGTGCGACTGGCTGCGCGTGACGGAGACCTCAGCCTCCGGTTTGATGCACAGGGGAACGTGCAATTCGTACTGGCCAGCGGGGACGAAGTCGACATTGGCGATTCGTTGAGCGAGACGCTAATCCGAGCTGCGGGGCTGGTTGCGCAGGTAGCCGCGCGACAGCACATCCCGCCAGAGGTCGACAGTCTCGCGCCATTGGCGCAGCCACATGAATTGCCAGCCGGCTCAGACTGGGAAGAGATGACACAACGCACGGAACCTGTGACGGGCGGCTCGACGAAACCCGCAGAAGCTGCCCCTTCACAGAAGGTGGAGGCGCCGCAGAACTTGCCCGACGATATCATCGACACTGAAGCCGATACGGATGGGATATTCAGGCCGCGTCGCAACCCGATCATTCCGGAAGAGCTTCCGGACGATCTCTAAAATACTATGTGGAGACAGGCGGCTATTCCAGTACAGCGAAGCGCCTGACATACTCCCTGAAAAGGACGGGGCTGACCTCCAGCGTCTCCCCGCTGCCTTTGAGCAACTGCTTAGCCTGCAGCAGGTCAAGCGCCTCCGGACTCTTGCCAGCCGCTTGAGCGGTTGATGTCATTTCCTTGAGAACGCTACGCTCCTCAACTGAAAGGCTATCCCAGATCGTCCGGCATTCCTCCTTAATCGGACCGCTGTTAACCAGGAACTTGAGGGCCTCACTCTCCGGCGTTCCAAAAGCAATCCGGGCGGCAAGGCCGAAGCTCGCGCGAAGCAATCCCGCATGACCGCCTGATACACGCAGCAAAAAAGCCTTGAATGACGGTGGATAGGTGATGTCTTTGCGCTCAGCCAGTTTTTCCAGCATCGCACGCGCGTCACTATCAGAATACGGGCCGAGATAGAGTGTGCTATCTGTGAACAACTCAACAAACGGCTCCAGACCCAGCCGGTCGAGGCCCTTTTCAGCAACCAGCTGCGGTAGCGCCCGGCGGGTAAACACGACATAGGCCAGTCTGTACTTGTAGTCATCTCGCAAACCGCGCAGAGTCTGGAAGAAGCGGAGCGGCAACCGATCGAGCAAGTCCTCAAACTCGTCAAAAACAAAAGCTATCAGATCGGAAGAGCGTCGTGTAGGGAAAGAGTGTAGGATAGGGGGGGGGT
>CAZGYW010000314.1:0-4194 GCA_964530495.1 uncultured Anaerolineae bacterium | reverse complement strand
TTCTGTGGATGACTATGGGGCGCTAGAGCTTTGGTCCTGCGGCAACGACTTCCGGCGGGGCTTCGTGAGAGAACCGGCGGAAATTGTCAATGTAGCGGGCGGCAAGCTGGCTGCGCTTGCGGTCATATTCCTCATGGCTGGGCCAGGATCGCCCCGGATACAACACGTCTTCCGGCACGTTCGGGCAGGTGGTTGGCACCTCGAATCCGAAGACCGGATCGGTGTAGTATTCCACGTCCAGCAGCTTGCCGTTGAGCACCGCTTCCAGCAGCGCACGGGTGTGGCGGATGCTGATCCGCTTGCCCACGCCGTAGGCGCCGCCCACCCAGCCGGTGTTGATCAGCCAGCAGTTGGCGCCGTAGCGCTCGATCTTGCGGCGGAGGAGATCGGCGTAGAACGTGGGACGATGCACCATGAACGGCCCGCCAAAACACGCGCTGAACGTAATCTCCGGCTCTTCACCCAGACCAACCTCAGTACCGGCGATCTTGGACGTGTAGCCGGAGATGAAGTGGTAAACGGCCTGTTCCGGCGTCAGCCTGGCGATGGGCGGCATCACGCCCTGCGCGTCGCAGGTCAGCAGGATGATGTTCTTCGGATGCCCGCCGCGCTTGGTTTCAATCGCATTCGGGATGAAGGCCAGCGGGTAGGAAGCGCGGGTATTTTCTGTGACCGAGTCGTCGTTCAGATCAATGCGGCGGGTCACCGGGTCGTAAACCACGTTTTCGAGGACCGTGCCAAAGCGATGCGTGGCAGCGTAGATCTGCGGCTCGGCCGATTCCGAGAGTTGGATGACCTTGGCGTAGCACCCGTCCTCAAAGTTGAACACCCCGTCATCGCACCAGCCGTGCTCGTCGTCACCGATCAGGCCGCGATTGGGGTCAGCGGACAGGGTGGTCTTGCCCGTGCCCGACAGGCCGAAGAAGAGCGCCACGTCGTTCGGGTCATCCCCCTGGTTGGCCGAGCAGTGCATGGTCATCACGCCTTCGAGCGGGAGCAGGTAGTTCATCACGGTGAAAATCGCTTTCTTGATCTCGCCGCCATAGCCGGAGTCACCGATGATGCACAACTGCTGCTTGAAGTTGAGGGCGATGAACGTGCTGGTGCGCGTGGCGTCGATTGGCTGAAAGGCCTGGAAGCCAGGCACGACGACGACCGTGAACTCCGGCACATGTTCGCGATATGCCTGGCGCGAGGCCGGCTGGATGAACATGTTGCGGACAAAGAGTGAGTGCCAGGCATGTTCGGTGATAATGCGTACCGGCAGGCGGTAGTCCGGGTGCGCGCCCGCGTAGCAATCCTGAACGAAAACGTCACGGCCCTGCAGGTACCCCTGCACGCGACTGAACAGCTCATCGAACTTGTCCGGGCCCATCGGACGGTTGTACTCACCCCACCAGATGTGGTCTTCACTGTCCGGTTCGCGGACGATGAACTTGTCCTGGGCGGCGCGGGCAGTGTGCTTGCCGGAGAAGGCCACCAGGGGGCCCTGGCCGGCGATGCGCGCCTCGCGGCGGAAGACGGCTTCCTCATACAGGGCTTCGCCGGCCAGATTCCAGTAGACGACGTTCAGGTTGGTCAGCCCATGATTGGCCAGGCCGAAATCACTCTTGAGCGCAGCGGCTTCATCCTGCGCCGGGGTCTTGATGCTCAGCAGGTTGTTCATTGTCTCCGCCTTTATAGCCAATCCCGAACCAGTTTGCGGTCACCAATGTAGATTTCGTTAGGAGCATTCGGGTCAAGAACCCACTGGATGCGCTTGACGCCCTCAGTGAGGTCTTTGACCGTCCCGGCAAAGCTCAGGCGCAGGTGGCCTTCCATGCCGAAGGTCGCGCCCGGCACGGTGACCACCAGCGCTTTGCGGAGCAGAGTCTGAGCCAACTCGAAGGAATTCCTGTTGTACGCCCGGAAGTCCGGCAGGCAGTAGAAGGTGCCCTGGGGCTGCACGACTTTGACATCGGGCATCATGCGCAGTTCGCGCAGCAACACATCGCGGTTGTTCTGGATGGTCAGGCGCAGGCCCTCAACGCCGCTTTGCACGCCGGTGAGCGCGCCTTCGGCCGCGGCTTGCGAAAGCGCCGCCGGGCAGGAGGTTGTCTGGGCCTGGATGTTGGTCAGGACCTCGACCAGCTTGCGATTGGCAATCGTCCAGCCGATCCGCAGGCCGGTCAAGCCATATAGCTTGGCAACGCCATTGACCACGATGAGATTGGAGCTTTCGATGTCACGCTTGCTGTACTTGTAGGCCGGGACGGCCTGCGCGCCATCAAACACCAGCTTATGGTAGATGTCATCCATAATCAGGTAAATGTCGCGGGCTTCACAGAAAGCGACGATGTCCGCAATGAATTCCTCCGGGTAGAGCACACCCGAGGGATTGTTGGGGCTGTTGACGATGATGGCTCTGGTATAGGAGCTTACAACGCGCTCGATCTCTTCGAGCTTCGGGTAGAACGAACCATCCTCAGGCGTGACGACGACCGGCACGCCGTAGACCATCTTGACCATTTCCGGGTAGCTGACCCAGTATGGGGCCAGCAGGATGACTTCGTCCTGCGGATTAATGATCGACAGCAGGATGTTGTAAAGCGCCTGCTTGGCGCCGCTGGAGACAATGACGTTGTAGGGTGCAACGGTGGTGTGGTAGTTCTCCTCGGTATAGCGGATGATCGCCTTCTTCAAGGAGGGGGTGCCGTCCGTCGGGCTGTACTTGATGTCAGCGCCGCGCAGCTTGGCGGCGGATTCCAGAATGGCATTGAACGGCGCTTTGTTCTTGGGTTCACCGATTCCGAGGTGGATTACAGGCTCACCTTTCTCCCGAAGCAGCCGTGCTTCTTCATTCAGGGCAAGCGTGGGTGATGCTTCTATGGACCTGGCCAATTGGCTGATGCTCATCGATGGACTAGCCTCCCTGGGAGTTGTCCCGGCGGTGCTGATCGGCACACCGCAACGATCGTATGGCGATGGTCAGGAATTATAGCCGAGTAGGCGTTTTTCCACTCTGCAATGGCTGAGGGCGGCATAACGTGGCAGGTCAGCAGGTTACATGTGGCGGAATCCTGAGGAAGAACGTCATACCACGCGCCGGGGGGAACCCAAAAACAAACAGCCCGCCCGGAGGGGCAGGCTGTTATGCAGGGTGAGCGCAGGCAAGCCTGCTACTCGCGCGGTTCCAGCGCTAGAGGGCGCTGACGATGTTCGAGAAGATGTTGCCGATGGCCGGGCCGAGCAGGGCCAGGATGACAATCACGACGATGGCGACGAGCACGAGGATAAGCGCGTACTCAACGAGACCCTGACCTTCTTCACGCGGGAGATACAACATGGAATAGTCCTCCTAGCAGATAATGAGAGATGGTGCTCATTTACGAGCTACCTGTAAGTTAACACAGGTAACGGGTGCCGTCAACAGTATTTGGACAATCTTCACAGAAAATTTATCTCCGTAGTCTGCTTACGATTTTGTCAATGATTTGTCAATGAAGCGATATTCAGGTTGGAGGCGGAGCACGGTGGCCAGGCCAGCTCAGGCCGTGCGCCGGGGAGGTGGAGGTGTGCGGAGTAGGGTGAGCGTTGCGTTAACGTCAGCCACTCCCGGGCGGGGCACGCTATAATGATCTCGACTCGCATTCACAAGAGCGTTGCGCATCATGGGTTATCGGTCTTCCGGACAATCTGGCCCGCCTGCATGGCTGGTGATTCTTGCCGGGGCCGCGCTGGTGTTTGGCGGCTACTTCATCTGGCTGGGAATCCGTAATTACATGGCCGGGACCCTGCAGGGATTTATCAGCCCCACCCAGGCGGCGGCGACCGGGCTTGCCACGCCGCTGGTGCCAACGCTTGATCAACGGTTCACTCCGGCCCCCTCCCGGACTCCCGTCCCCACCTGCCAGGATTTCGTTGTCACTGCCCGGGAAGCGATTGTCCGCGAATGCGCCGGCACCAGTTGCCCTATCGCCGACACCCGGCGGGAGGGGCAGGTGGTGTGCGTGCTGGAGCGTGACTACACCGCGGACGAGTGGTACATCATCGATCTGGATGACAGCCAGTTCTTCACCTCGCCAGCGTTTATGCATGAAAGCGTCATCCGGCCGCTCAACCCGACGCTGACGCCGAGCATCACCAACACACCGCTGCCGACCGTCACTAGATCGGAAGAGCGTCGTGTAGGGAAAGAGTGTAGGATAGGGTGTA
>CAZGYW010000313.1:0-4194 GCA_964530495.1 uncultured Anaerolineae bacterium | reverse complement strand
AAGCCCAGCGTGATCAGGACGCCCGCCGTCAGCCCGGCCCACCAGTAACCGCCGCGCCGCCGCAGCCATACGCGCTCCACGTACAGCCACAGGAAGGGCAGCCCCAGCAGCCCGATTCCGGCGGCCAGCATCACGGTCGGCGCGAAGTCCAGCAGGAAGCCCGCCCCCAGCACCAGCCCCAGGCTCAGGAGCAGGTAGGCCGCCCAGCGCGGCCAGGCAACCTCCGGGTTGAGCAGGGCGTACAGCGCGACCAACCCGGCCAGCGCCACCAGCCCAACGGCCACCGCCAGCGCCTCAATCGTGCGGAACCAGCCCAGCACCAGGAACAGGGTGAACAGCGCCGCCAGCAGGAATCCGGCTCCGAGCAGCCAGGACAGGGTAAAGGATCGGGAATTGGGGGGTGGAGTCGGGTTCATGGGCACCTCCATGCGCGCAACCCCAGTATAGCGATTTTCCGCCGCCGGGTGGGATCGGCCCGGTGCGGAGTCAAAAAGCAGCCTGCGCGGGCAGGCTGCCTGATCGGTGTGCTATGGTGCGGCCGGGACGAACGTCCGTGGCTAGGCTGCGCCCTGGCTGTCCTTCGCCATCTGGACGGCGGCCTGGCCGGTCAGGTGACCGGTGATAATGGCGTTGAGGCCGACGGCGAGCAAGCTCACCAGCCAGCCAACGCACGCGATATTGCCGACGATGCTCAGGATGACCCCGACCACAAAGACGAACACGGCCAGCACGATCAGCGTGGAGAGGTGCTCCCGCGCCAGGCGGATGTTCCGCGCGAAGTCCGTGAAGGCGCTGAAGTTGCGGGTGCGGGCGTAGCGCATCATGCCCACCGAAAGCGGCATCCAGGCGATGGCGGCATAGGCGAGGGCGATCAGGCTGAACAGGAAGCTCAGGAAGCGCGAATCCGCGGCGGCCATCACGATCCCGAAGCAGATCGCGAATACGATCAGCGGGGCCATGTAGATCACGCCGGCGATCACGGTCATCAGGCCGGCCATCAGCCGATCCCCGATCTGGCCGCCCAGGTTATCCCAATCCGGCATGGGGCGCTCCTGCCCGTCCAGCATGTTGCGGATCAGGTCCAGCATCCAGCCGATCACAGCCAGGTTCACGATCGGAATCAGGCCAAGCACCAGGGTGATGATGACCTTATTCTGCCAGTTCTCGTCTTCTTGAAAATACGTAAACGCCTTGGCGATATCCACAGTTCCCCTCCTTGGACACATGACTTCGGGCTGAGGCCAGGTACAGCTTCCGTAAGGCTAATCATACGGCGAATGCTACGCTGCGCAACTGGCGGGCTTACATCTCTGACCGCTTGCGCTTTTCGCTGCCCACGATCTGGATCGCCGCCTGCCCCGCCAGGTGACTCACCACCGGCGTGCCGAGCGCCAGCGCGGCCAGCCAGCCGATGCACGGAATCCACCCGAACACGCCCAGGATCAGGCTCACCAGCGCCAGGAACAGGACCAGGGTCGCCAGCGTGGCGGCATGGCGCAGCGCCAGCCCCAGGTTCTGCCGGATCGCCAGGTAGGAGGCCAGCTCCGGGCGGAGCGCGTAGCGCACCATGCCCATGTACAACCCGGCGGAGGCAACGATCGCATAGGCGAACACAGCCACGCTGATGACACAGCTCAACAGGATGCCGATTGTCTCCAGGTTGCTGTTGCTGTCCGCCATAAAAGCGAAAAGCATCATCGGCAGCATCAGCACGAAAACCGGCAGGAAGTAGACCAGGCTGCCCACCAGGTAATGCAGCCCGGCGCTGAATTTCTGCTCGAAGTTGGACCAGTCCGGCAGGGGATGTTCTTCGCCGCGCAGCATGTTGCGCATCAGCTCCACCACCCAGCCGTAGAGGGCCAGGTTCAGGATCGGGATGATGCTGATCACGGCGGTGAGCAGGATTTTGGAGACCCACTCCTCATCATCGAAGACATAGCTGAAAGAACGGCCCAGGTCCATACGGATCCCATCTCCTTGGTGTGCAGCCGGCGATCCTAACAGGCTTATACGTCAGACGCTGGTAGATGTTGCGGGCGATGCGCGATCAGGGCGAGGCGCAGCCGGGCACGCGCCGCCAGCCCGGTCCGCACGGCAAGAACGACGCCCTCCACCGGGCTGGTGAGCGTCTGGATCACGGCGCTGCCGTCCAGCGTGCGCACTTCGCCCACCACCTGCCCGGCCTCCACCCGCGCCCCCGGCTGCAGGCCGGGATACCACAGGCCGCTGCCCTCCGCCAGCAGCGGCTCGGCTGCCAGGTAAGGGGTGGGCGGTGCGGGCGGGTTCTCCAGCGGGTAGGCGCCCAGTCCATGCAGGACACCCCGGATCACGCCCAGATGGGCCGCCACCGCCTCAGCGCTGACCCGGTGGCGCTCCCCGGCGCAGGAGACGATCAGCGTCGTGTTGGCGACCATGCTGGGCAGGGCCGGCGGCCAGTCATACGGCGGGTGGAGCAGCGCCAGCGCGGCCCCGGTGTGGCGCAGCGCCGCCCGGTTGGCTTCGTTGACCTGGGCGTCATCCCCCTGGAAAGTGAACACGCAGGGCGTTACCTGTTCGCCCATCTCGGCCGCTTCCAGCGCGATCCAGGCGTCTGCGTGCAGGACGAAATTCTGGTAAATGAAGTAAGCCAGGCGCTGGGTGGGCTTGCCGCCCAGGTCCCCGGGGAGCGTGTGGCGCAGGAAGAGGCCGTCCAGCGGGTTCTGGCTGTGCAGCGCCGCGAAGCTGAGCGGGTCCAGCACCGGGCAAACCATCACCCGCCCGCGCAGGGCGGCCGGGTCCAGGGCGTCGATCAGGCGCAGGGCTGCTTCGCTGGCCGCGTACTCGTCGCCGTCCATCCCGGCGCTGACCAGCACGACCGGGCCGTCCTGCGCGCCGTTGATCAGGGCCAGCGGGAAGTCGATGCGCGCCAGGCCAACATCCACCCCGAACACGCCGCGCAGGGTCTGGCCCGCCGCGACGCGCAACGGGCCAAGCTGCCAGGTTTCTCCACTCGCCATGCTATTGTGCTCCGTGGTGAGCGGGCGACAGTTGGGCCGCCGCCCGGATCATGCCTCCCGGCCACCCTGCGCGGGGACGAGGATCTGCACCGCGCCGGGCACGACCCGGGCCTCAATCGGCGTCTCGCAGAACAGCTCGCCATCCCCCTGCACGTTCTGGGTCGGGAAGCTCTCCACCTTCACTTCGCGCACTGTCCAGTGCTCCAGCCCGGTCGTGAAATCGTCCAGTTGAATCACGCTGGCCGCCATCGAGACGATGTGCTCCGGGCGATTGTTGAGCATCAGCACGTCCAGCAGGCCGTCATCCGGCTTGATGGCAGAGTTGATCACCAGGTTCAGGCGGCCCAGGCTGCCCGCGTTGGCGATGAGCAGGGAGAAGCCTTCCGTCTCGATCTCCTGGCCGTCCAGGGTGAGGTGGTAGCGGGCGTGAACCGGCTGTTGCAGCGCTTCCAGCACGGCGAAGCCGTAGGCCAGCAGCCCGAAGCGATCCTTCAGGTCGCGCGAGTCCCGGGCGACGACAGCCGCCTCAAAGCCAACGCTGGCGCGCAGGATGAAGTAGCGCTCCTTGATCTGGCCGAGATCGACTTTGCGCAGGCGGCGCTCCGGCTCGAACAGCAACTCGGCGGCGCGATCCAGCGCGCGGGGGATGCCCAGTTCAACCGCCATGACGTTGCCGGTCCCACCGGGGAAGAGCGCCAGTGGCACATCGGCGCCGACCAGCCCGCCCGCGACTTCCATCAGCGTGCCGTCACCGCCGTAACAGGCCACAAGGTCGACCCCGCGCTCGACGGCTTCCTGCGCGAAACGCCGCGCGTCCCCGGCGCGGTTGGTCACGCTCACCCGCCAGTTCACGTCGTACTTGCGGAAGACGTTGTTAAGCGTCTTGAGAATCGGCTCTTCCAGCCCCGCCGCGGGATTGATGATGACTTCGATGTTCTGGTAGGTAGGGGTGTCTGCCATAAGGATCAATCCATCCGATTGGTCAAGCCGTCCGGTAAGGCCAACCGGGAGGAGCGCGCCTTCCCGGTTAGCAATGTGCTTTCATTGTAGTCGATATCGGGCGAATGGGGGACGCGGAAAAGCGGGCAGCGGCCGGGCCGCAGGCCCGAACGCTGCTCGCTAGAATTGCAGCAGCACCCGCGTGCCCAGCAGGATCAGCACCGCGCCGGAAAACGCCCGCTGCCAGCGGCCCGCCCCG
>CAZGYW010000312.1:0-4197 GCA_964530495.1 uncultured Anaerolineae bacterium | reverse complement strand
CCTGGTGGGATGACGTCACAACAGCGGAAACGGAGACGCGCGACATGATCCTGCTCCGCGCGCTGGAGAATGCCCTGGCCTTCATGACGGAGACTTACGGCGCCGACCGCGCGGCCTGGCGCTGGGGGGACCTGCACACCGCCACTTTTGTGAGCGCCCCGCTCGGGCAGAGCGGCATCAACCTCCTGGAGCGGCTGGTTAATGCCGGGCCGGTCCGGACCGGGGGCAGCTCAGAGGCGGTGAACGCCACGGGCTGGCAGGTGGGAGAGGACTTCACGGTCACAAGCCTGCCCTCCTTCCGCATGATCGTTGACCTGGGCGATCTGGAGAACAGCCAGGCGCTACACACCACCGGCCAGAGCGGCCACCCCCTCTCCGCGCATTATCGGGATATGATCGATCGCTGGCGCCGAATCCTGTACGAGCCGCTGCACTTCGGGGAAGAGGCGGTGAGCGCCGCTGCCGTCAACCGGCTGGAACTGCGGCCCGCCCCCACTGCTGGCGGGTAAGAAACAGCGCACCGACGTGCGCGGATAAGACACGGAGTCTCACGGATAGAACGCCTGGCACATCCGTGAGACTCCGTGTGAAATCCGTGCACTGTTCGCTGACGGCTATTGGCCTACAGGCCGATATCGATCCTGCCCAGTGCGATCAGCAGCAGCGTACCCAGCACGGTGGTCGCCAGAAAGACCATAATCGAGAGCAGCATCCGCTCCACGGCGTTCATCCCCAGGATGCGCCGTTCCCCGACCGGCTCTTCTTCGACCAGCGCCTGGTCGGCATCGTCGTCGAATTCTTCTTCCTGCAGCGCGCTTTCGCGCAGCCGATCCAGCATCGACATCGCTCACCCTCCCGCCGGCATCACCTGCCAACCGTAATCGCCATCAGCATAGCCGGATCGCCCCGGCCTGTCAATTTCCGCCCGCTCAGACCGTGATCTCCACCCGGTTGCCATCCGGGTCGAGTACAACACTCTCATAATAGCCATCCCCCGTCCGGCGCGGCTCCCCGGCGATGGCATAACCGTCAGCGCGGAGCGTCTCGGTCAGCGCGTCCACGGCTTCCGGGCTGCCCACGCTGAACGCGAAGTGCGCCAGCCCCACGCCGCGCCCGGCGGAGGTACCGCCACCCGGCTGCACATCAGGCGCAGTCATCACTTCCAGCTGCGCCCCATCCGCAAATGCGATGAAGTACGACTCGAACCCGGTGCGCGGGTTGGTATAACGCGGCCCGGCCTGCCCGCCAAAGTAACGCACGTAGAAATCACGCAGGGCGTCCAGGCGCGCGGTCCACAGCGCAATATGCGCAATCCGGGGCATCGCCTACCCTCCATCCGCAGCAGCAAAGGCCGCATCCGGGATGCTGCGCCGCCACGCGCCTTCCACCAGCCGGAACGCGATCTGGCCCTCGCTGCCGTCCGGGTACTGGACAACCGCCCAGGCGCGGGGCGCGCCATCCGTGCCGGGGCCGGTCACCGCGCCCAGAACGGTCAGCGGCGGCTGGCTGGCGGCGCCGGGTGTGTTGATCAGGCGCAGCGCCTCCGCCTGAGCCAGATCATCGTACAGGGCCAACACACCCTGGTAGTCGCCCCGGGCCAGCAGGTACGGCTCCAGCGCCAGCCGCCACTGCAGGAACTCCCGCCAGTCAGCGCGCAGCGCGTCCAGCGGTGTGGTGAACACCAGCGCCAGCGCGCTGATCGACGAATTGGAGTCGAACCCGCGTGCCAGCAGAGCCACGCTGCGCTCCCCATAGGCCTGGACCAGCGATTCGACGAAGCTGGAGCCGAGCGCGCCGCCATCTCCCAGGAAGCGCCCGACCAACCAGCTTTCCAGCGCGCCCTGCAAAAAGGCCGCGTCGGTGCCCGGGTCGGCGGTGCTCCCGTTGCGCGCATGGAGAACGATCCGCTCCGCCAGCAATCCGGCAATCCGGCGCGCGGTGGCCTGCGGCAGCGGCTCATCCGCCAGGGCGCGGTCCACCAGCGGCGAGTTGATGCGCAGCACATTCGTCTCGTCCGGCGACCAGCTCACCTCCACGGCGGGATCGGGCATCACCCGCACCGCCAGCGCGGGCAGCGCCGTCGGGCATTCCAGCAGGGCGCAGCCCTGACCCCACAGTCGTTCCAACCCGGGCAGGAGCGCGTCAACCAGGGCGGCATCCACCGCGCCATAGGTCACCGTAAAGCCCGTGCCGGATGCGTTACGCTCCTCGCCCCAGAAGGTCACATCGCGCGGCACATGCCGCCAGCCATCCGCGAAGCGCCAGTAGAACCACAACTGCTGGAAACGCTGGCCGCTGATGATCTCCTCGACCAGCACCCGCCCGCGGTTGTCATCAATCGCAACCGCAAGCACATTCCCGGTCAGGTCTACGTCGTACTGCGCTTTCAACTCCTGGTACTGCCAGAAACGATCAGTCTGGCCCAGCATCCAGGCATCGCTGGCGCTGCGCTGGACGTTCAGATAGGCAGCGATATCGCCGATGCGCAGCGCGGCCATCTCCGCCGCCACGGTATCCCGCAACTGGCGCTCGATCTCGTGCTCGACATACCACAGGCGGGCCATGATCGCCCCGGCCGCCACCGCCACAATCAGCGCGCTGAGCAGGAT
Organism: uncultured Anaerolineae bacterium; assembly: GCA_964530495.1. GTDB lineage: Bacteria > Chloroflexota > Anaerolineae > Aggregatilineales > Ch27 > CAZGYW01. Next base: position 1,588 of record CAZGYW010000312.1, on the reverse strand, counting down.
CACGGCCAGCGTTCTGCGCCGTGCCTGGCGCCGCCGCCGCAGCGCCTCCGGATGCTCTCCGCCGCCATCAACCGCTGTTTCGCGCTCAATATTCCAGTCGAGTTTGACGCCCATGCCCGCTCTCAGCCAACGCTCCAACCCGCAATACCGGTCCCGCTCATCCCTGGCGAAGGGTCACTTCACCCGCCAGCAGCCGCCGCACGCCACCCCCCTCCAACCGGAGAAGGAGCGCCCCGCCGGCGTCGATGTCTTCAGCTACACCGCGCAGCACTGTAGCGCCAGTCATGGCGCTCACCGCGCGGCCCAGCGTGACGCTATGCGCTCGCCAGGCCGCCAGGAGCGCCGGGTCTGCCAGCCGCCTGCGCCAGCGATCCAGCCCGGCCAGCAGCGCCGCCAGCACTTCACCGCGTGCCACAGGCCGTCCCAGGGCATCCTCCAGGGTCGTCGCGTTGAACGCGGCAACCGTCTCCGCCGGTAACGCGCCCCGCCGGACGTTGACCCCGATCCCCACCACCACCGCCGCCAGACGATCGCCATCCCAGGTTGCCTCGGCCAGGATGCCGACGATCTTGCGCCCGTCGATCAGCACGTCGTTCGGCCACTTGATGCCGGGCCGCGCGCCGAGCGCGGTGAGTGCCTCCGCCAGCGCCACCGCCGCCATCAGTGCCACACGCGGCAGGGCCTCCGGCGCGATCTCCGGACGCAGCACCATGGAGAGCAGCAGCGCCGATCCCGGCGCCGCCTGCCACATCCGCCCAAGCCGCCCGCGCCCGGCCGTCTGCTCATCGGCGATCACCAGCGCCCCGTCCGGCGCGCCGGCCAGTGCCCAGGCCGCCGCCTCGTCGTTGGTGCTCCCAATCCGGGTGAACGACCGGTGCGGACGCTCGCCCAGGCTGTCCAGCCAGTCCACGGCCATCGCAACCATCCTCCTGCTCGCCATTGTAGCGTCCGAAAGCCGGGCGAGACAACCGCCGCCTGCCCCACGTCGCATTTGTCCGCCCGCGGCGCTTCAAGTACAATCAAATCTGAATATCTCTGTCGCCTTTGCTGGCGGGAAGCTGCCCATGTCGCACCTGTGGACTCCCTGGCGGATGCCCTACCTGCGCGGCGAGACCACCCGGCCCGATCATTGTGTCTTCTGCCACAAGGTCGAAGCCGACGATGACGCCGAGTTCGTGGTCTTCCGCTCGACTTACGTCTATGTAACGCTCAACCTGTACCCGTACAACAACGGGCACCTGCTGGTCGTGCCTTACCGGCATGTCGGCGACCTGACCGAATTGGACACTCTGACGGTGACCGATCTGATGGTCACCACCCAGGATGCGCTGGTTGCCCTGCGCCAGATCTATCGCTCACCCGCCTTCAACGTGGGCCTGAACCTGGGCGAAGCAGCAGGCGCAGGAGTGGCGGAACACCTGCACCAGCACATCGTGCCACGCTGGCCGGCAGATAGCAATTTCCTGAGCGTCCTGGCCAGCACCCGCGTCATCCCCGACCTGCTCGCAGACACCTATCGCCTGCTCAAAGCCGCATGGAGATCGGAAGAGCGTCGTGTAGGAAAGAGTGTAGGATAGGGTGTAGATCT
>CAZGYW010000311.1:0-4204 GCA_964530495.1 uncultured Anaerolineae bacterium | reverse complement strand
AAAACCTGGGTGCGGCATCACGAACACAGCAGGCGAGGACGTTATACCACGTCCGCCCCGCACTTTCAAGACTGATCATCCTCGACTGGCGACGAACCACGCTCACGGCTGCTCGAATAGCCGGGCAATTTCGTCCCGAGCCGGGCGGGCCAGCTGCACCCCGCGCACCCGCACATCCGGCTCACCGGCGCGCACGCTCCCCAGCCGGAAGGCGGCGATCCCCTGGGCGCGCAACGCGCCCATCACAGCCCCGGTTGACTCCGGAGTGACGGTCAGCAGCAGCGCACCGGAGGCGATTGCTCCCAGCGGGTCCAGCCCGAAGTGTGCGCACAGCCGCGCGCCCTCTTCACAGATCGGCCAGGTGTCGACATCGATCTCAACCCGCAGGCCCGCGGCCTCCGCCAGCTCCCACAGCGCGGTAGCCAGCCCGCCCTCGGTCGGATCGTGCATGGCAGTCACCCTGCCGGCGGCGCAGGCAATGCGCGCATCCCGCAGCACGCTGATCCCCGGATCGGTCAGGAAGCCGGCGGCCCGATCGAGGAACGCCGCATCAAAGTGGGCGAGCAGTTCGGCCCGCTTTTCGCGCGCGATGATCGCCACCGCCTCGATCGGGATGCCTTTGGTCAGCAGCACATCATCGCCGGGCCGCGCGCCGGCGGTGGTGACCAGGCGATCTTTCGCCACCTCACCCAGCATCACCCCGGTCACCAGCGGGCGGTCGATCCCGGTGGTGATCTCCGTATGCCCGCCGATCAGGGCAATGTCCAGCGCGGCGCAGGCCGCAACGACCTGGGTGAAAATGCGCTCGACCAATCCCACATCGGCGGCGCCGGCGGGCAGCAGCGTGGTCAGCATGAACCAGCGCGGCGTCGCGCCCATTGCGGCCAGATCGTTGGCATTCACATGCACGGCGTACCAGCCGATCTGGTCGGTCGCAAAGGTGATCGGGTCGGTCTTGGCCACCAGGTAGCGGTCGCCGAAGTCGATCACGGCGGCATCTTCCCCCACCCGCGGACCAACTACCACGCGCGGGTCAGCGGGCAGGCGCGCCAGCAGGGACGCCAACAACTCTGGAGGGAGCTTCCCCGGCAGTAAAGGCCGGCTGTCATTGGTCATGTCGTGCCTCTTTTCCCGCGCAGCGGCCCGCCACGCCGGGCTGCCGAACCGGCCGTATTCTAGCATCGCCTGCACGGAGGGACTAGCGTGATTCTTTCACAACGCTAATTGAGTGCACCGGGCGGGTGTGGTACAATCGCTTAATAACATCTGGCATGACATTCTCGTGGATGCTGGCATGGCCAATAAAGTTGAGGATAAGAAGCACGAAAACCAGTTCGAGCGTGAAGGTGAACAGACCTCGACCAGGGTTATCTGGCACCAGATCGCCGTCCGGCATTCATCCGTCTGGCATCCGCCAACCGATGTGTACCGGACCACTGACCGGCTCGTGGTGATCATCGAGATCGCCGGCATGCGTGAGGACGACCTGCAGATTGTGCTGAATAACCGTGAGCTTACCGTCAGCGGTAGCCGCCAGCAATTGACCAACGGTGAAGCGGAAGTGGCCTACCACCAGATGGAGATCGAGCGCGGCGCCTTCCGGACGGTGATTCATTTACCCTGGAACACCGATCGATCCCGGGTCAGCGCAGTCTACCGGGATGGGCTGCTCAAGATCGAGTTACCCCGGTTGGAGGCTGCCACCATCCGCGTCTTAAACATGCCGCCGCAAAACCCTGATGAAGCGTAGTGTAAGGCTCTATGACTGACGACAAACGGAACCCAGAATCCGACGACAACGAACAGCAGGAAATCACCCCGGCAACCGAGGCTGATGCGCCTGATCAGACGATCAGCATTTCGGGGGATGATGCGCAGGCTCAGCGCGAAGAAGATGAAGTAGAAATCCCGGAGGAACTGCCTATCCTGCCGCTGCGCGGGGTGGTCATGTATCCGTATACCGCGATTCCGCTGACCGTTGGCCAGCCCCGTTCCATCCGCCTGATCGATGACGTGGCCGGCAAAGAGCGCCTGATCGGCCTCGTGGCCGCCCGCGACCCGGAAAACGAACAGCCCGGCCCGGACGAAATCTACACCGTGGGCACGGTAGCCACCGTGCACCGCCTGTTCCGTGCACCCGATGGCACGATCCGCCTGCTCGTCCAGGGTCTGGCGCGCATCAAGATCGAAGAGTACACCGCCACTGAGCCGTACCTGGTCGCGCGGGTCAGCCGTCACCGCGAACAACTCACCGAGAACATCGAGGTCGAGGCGCTCTCGCGCAACGTGGTTGACCAGTTCTCGCGCCTGGCGGAGCTTGTGCCCAGCATCCCCACCGAGCTGATCTCCTCCACGCTGAATATGGATGACCCGCTGCAGATGGTCTATGCCATCGCCACGTACATCCGCATCGACCTGGAGGAAAGCCAGGCCATCCTCGAGATCGACTCCATCACGACCAAGCTGCGCCGCCTGATGGACGTCCTGAACAAAGAACTGGAGGTGCTGGAACTGGGCCGCGAAATCCAGTCACAGGCTCAGTCCGAAATGGAAAAGGTGCAGCGCGAGTACTTCCTGCGCGAGCAGCTCAAGGCCATCCAGCGCGAGCTGGGCGAAGCCGATGAGCAGCAGGTGGAGATCGAGGAGTTTCGCCGTAAGATCGAAGAAGTGGGGATGACCGAGGAAGCGGCGAAAGAGGCCCGGCGCGAGCTGGACCGGATGGAAAAACTGCCGACGGCAGCGGCAGAGTACGGCGTCATCCGCACCTACCTCGACTGGCTGGTCAACCTGCCCTGGAGCGTGCGCACGGATGACAATCTTGATATCGCCCACGCCCGCGAAGTCCTCGATACCGACCATTACGGGTTGGAGGACATCAAAAAGCGCATCCTGGAGTTTCTGGCCGTCCGCAAGCTGCGCGCCGAGCGCGCCGGTGAGTTGCAGACGCCCAGCAGTGATACCATCCGCCGCGAGCGCGAAGGCGCGATCCTGTGCTTTGTCGGCCCGCCTGGCGTGGGCAAGACGTCGCTCGGGTCGTCCATCGCGCGCGCCATGGGCCGCAAGTTCATTCGCATGAGCCTGGGCGGCATCCGTGACGAGGCGGAGATTCGGGGCTTTCGCCGGACGTACATCGGCGCGATGCCGGGCCGCATCATCCAGACCCTGCGCCGCTCGGAAAGTCGCAACCCGGTCATCATGCTGGACGAAGTGGATAAGCTGGGCCATGACTTCCGGGGCGACCCATCCTCCGCCCTGCTGGAGGTCCTTGACCCGGAGCAGAACCACGAGTTCCGCGACCACTATGTCGATGTCGCCTTTGACCTCTCGGAGGTGCTGTTCATCACCACGGCCAACGAGCTGGAGCCGATTCCCGGCCCCCTGCGCGACCGAATGGAGATCATCACTCTGAACGGTTACATCGAGCAGGAGAAGGTGCAGATCGCGCTCCAGTACCTTGTCCCGCGCCAGATCCGCGAGAACGGTCTGCGTCCGGAAGAGATCACGTACGACGAAGCCGCGCTGCGCGAGATCATCCAGAATTACACGCGTGAAGCGGGCGTCCGGGAGCTGGAGCGCCAGATCGGGCAGATCGCGCGCAAGGTGGCGACCCGGGTGGCAGAGCAGGCCGACGGCGATCTGCCCGCCCAGGGTGTGACCACCGACACCGTCCGCGAACTGCTGGGCAAACGGCGCTTTGATTACCAGACGGAAATCGAAGATCGAACCGACCAGCCAGGAATTGCCACCGGTCTGGCCTACACGCCAATGGGCGGCGACATCCTGTTTGTGGAAGCCGCCAGCATGCCGGGCAGCAACGGCTTCCAGCTCACCGGCCAGCTTGGCAGCGTGATGCAGGAGAGCGCGCGGGCCGCCATGAGCTACGTACGCGCCCGGGCCGACCAGCTTGGTGTTTCGGAAGGCTATTTCGAGAAACACGATATCCACCTGCATGTGCCGGCGGGTGCCGTGCCAAAGGATGGCCCTTCTGCCGGGGTCACGATGGCCACCGCCCTCGCCTCACTGCTGACCGGACGGGCCGTGCGCTCCAACGTAGCAATGACCGGCGAAATCACGCTGCGCGGGAAGGTGCTGCCGGTGGGTGGCATCAAAGCGAAGGTACTGGCCGCCCATCGCAGCGGGCTGGATACGGTCATCCTGCCCCAGCGTAACGAACAGGACCTCGACGAGCTGCCGGACGAAGTGC
>CAZGYW010000310.1:3125-4217 GCA_964530495.1 uncultured Anaerolineae bacterium | reverse complement strand
AGATAATGAGCGGTGACTGGAGTTCAGACGTGTGCTCTTCCGATCTTTGGGCCGCGCCCACGTCGCCAGCCCGATCGCCAGCCCTGCCGCGATGGCATACCACGCTCGCGGCCGCCGCCGCCCGTACGCCTCAGACATCACCAGGGCGAAGGTCAGCAGGGCGGCCTCGTGCGGCGCGCTGGTGATCTCCAGGTTGAAGAACAGCGCCGGGCTGTAGAGCGCCAGCGCCCCGGCCGCGATCAGGCCGATGCGCGGGGAGAAGAGACGCCGCCCCAGCCGGTAGGTCAGCGCGATGGTCAGCATCCCGATCAGGGCCTGCACCACGCGGGCGATAACCAGGCCCGGCACCTCGCCCACCGTAGCGAAGATCACCCCCAGGAAGAGCGACATGTACGGCGACAGCTCGAACCCCTCCTCCGGGCGCGGCCATTCCCCGGCGGCGAAGGCCCGCGCGTTGGCCACATAATCCACCTGGTCAACCCCGGCCGGGACGGTGTAGAAGTACGGACTGTTGGCGCGCATGTCACCGAGCACAATCATCTGGGCCGCAAAAGCCACCAGCAGGATCGCGATCAGGAGCAGGCGGTGGGCCGGCTGGTGCAGCGTGGGGGACGGGGTTTGAGGGATCACGCGGGCACGCTCCCCGGCGGGATGCCGGTGGTTGTCGCCCGGCGAGCTTCCGGGCATAATGAAACCGGTGCGGTGTGGCACTCGTATGTGATAGCACAGGACGGCGCGCAAGACCAGCCGCGCCGCTGACACTCGCCCGCGAGCAGCCCGCACCCCTACGGAACCTATGGACGAAAGCGTACTGATCGAGCAGGCCCGCCAGGGCGACATCCACGCCTTCAACGACCTGGTGCTGATCTACCAGGATCGCATCTACACGGCCGCCTACCGCATCATGGGCGACGAGCCATCCGCCGCGGATGCGGCCCAGGATGCCTTCATCACTGCCTACCGCAAGCTCGACACCTACCGCGGCGGCAGTTTCAAAAGCTGGTTGCTGCGCATCGTGACCAACACCTGCTACGACGAACTGCGCCGCCGCAAGCGCCAGCCCGCCGACGGCATCGACGACCTGGTTCCCGA
>CAZGYW010000310.1:0-3025 GCA_964530495.1 uncultured Anaerolineae bacterium | reverse complement strand
GCCCGGCTGCGCGACTGCCTGCAGGGATTGGGGGAACTTCTGCCCTCGGAATATCGTCTGAGTAGTGAATGACTTTCGGGGAATGACCGTTATTGAGGCCCTGCCGCGACCATGCCTGGACTGAAACCCGCCGATCTTGAGCTGCTGTCAGCCTATCTGGATGACGCGCTGCCAGCCGCCGACCGCATGACCCTGGAAAGCCGCCTGACGGCGGACCCGGCCCTGCGCGCGGAGCTGGAGGCGCTGCGCGGCGTGGTGCAGCGGGTGCAGGCCCTGCCGGTGCTCAAGGCCCCGCGCGATTTCCGGCTGGATCCGGCAATTCATGGCAACCCGATGGTTCATGCCAGACCGGCGGCAGTCATGCCGCCGCGCCGGGCGATACTCAGCCGCGCCTACTACCGCTGGGGGAGCGCCGTCAGCGCGGTTGCCGCCGCGATCATGCTCCTGATCGGGGTGGTGGGCCTGCTCGGATCGCCGTTCCGCGACCTGGCCTCCGGCGCGCTGCAGGATGCCGCCCCGGCGCCGGTAGCGCTGGCCCCGACCGACCTGCCGGAAACCGCGCTGCGTTCCACCGAAAATGAGATTGCCGCGCCTGCCGCCGACCCCCTGCTTCCCGCTGGAACGCCTGTGATTGAGGAAGGCGCGCCACTGGTGGGCATGGCCGAAGCGGATGAAGCCGCCGGGGTGCAGGCCTTCAGCGCCGAAGCGGCTGAGGACGCAGCAGCAAGCGGCCTGGCCGCGCCGCCCGCCGCCATGGCCCCGCGCGGGATGGGCGGCGGCGGTAGCATAGACGGCGTCCCAACCAAAGAGGTGCTGCCAACACCCGCAGTGGCCCTCCAGGCTCCCGGCGCGGAAGACGCGGCCCTCTCCGCAGGCGAAGCGGCCGCCGCTGACACGGTTGAGGCAACCGGCGCGGCGCTGGATAATGCCGCCGAAACCGCCGCCACCAAATCTGGCTCGCCCACCCCCACGGCCCTGGCGACCGAAATTGCCATCCAGCCTACTGCAGCCGCTGCCCAGACGCGCGAGATGGTCGAAGCCCCGGCAGAAGCGCCGGAGCCGGTCAGCGCCACTCAGCCGGATGCGCCTGTCGCCCCCGGCGTGTTCCTCGGGATCGGGGTCGCCCTGCTGGCCGTGGCGGGCATCCTGCTGGCCCTCAGCCGCCGCGCCTGAGCGCACCCAACCCCTGCCTTTGCGCTATACTGCCCACTGCTGACATGAGCCACCGCATCCGGGAGGGAAGCTATGCCTGCCGCGCGTATGAAATTCGCTGTGAACATCCCGCCGTTCGGGGCGCTGGCTGACCCGCGCGCCCTGGTGGACCTGGCCCGCCAAGCGGAGGCCGCCGGGTGGGATGGCTTCTTCCTGTGGGATCACGTGATTTTTCACCCGTTCGGAAACCCGGTGGCCGACCCGTGGGTGGCGCTGGCCGCGATTGCTACCGCCACGGAGCGCATCCGGCTTGGCCCGATGCTCACCCCGCTGGCCCGCCGCCGGCCCTGGCAGGTGGCGCGTCAGGCGGCCAGCCTGGACTGGCTCTCCAACGGGCGGCTGATCCTGAGCGTGGGGCTGGGCGATCCGGTACAGTGGGATTTCGGGTTCTTTGGGGAGCCGACCGACAACCGCGTCCGGGCGGAGATGCTGGACGAGGGGCTGGTGATCATCACCGGGCTGTGGCGCGGGGAGCCGTTCCACTTTGACGGCCAGCACTACCACCTGGACGAGCTGATCTTCCTGCCCCGGCCGCTGCAGCAGCCGCGCATCCCGATCTGGGTGGGCGGCTGGTGGCCGCACCGCCGCCCGCTGATCCGCGCCGCGCGCTGGGACGGCGTCTGCCCCGGCGGGGACGCGCCCCTGACGCCCGAAGACTGGCGGACGATCATGGCCCTGGTGGCGGAACACCGGACGACCAACACACCGTTTGACGCGGTGCACAGCGGCGCGCTGCCGCTGGACCCCGGCGCGGCGGCGGAGGCGATCGCCCCCTACGCGGCGGCGGGCGTCACCTGGTGGGTGGCGGATACGCTGGGCGATACGCCCTGGGACGATCCACAGTGGGCCGAGAAGATCGTGCCCGCCATCCGCGAGCGCGTGAACCAGGGGCCGCCGAAATCGGGCTAACCCAGGGGCGCGCTTACCACCGCTCCCAGTGGACAACCTCCTCCAGCGGGCGGCGGCCACCCGGCTTCGGCGGGCGGGGCGCGACCGCTTCCGGCGCCGGATAGCCGAAAGAGAGCACCAGCCGCACCGCCTTTTCCGGCGGGTAGCCCAGGATCGCCCGCGCGGCTTCCTCATCATAGACCGTGCCGGGGCAGGAGCCGACGCCCAGGCTCTGCGCGGCAAGCTGCATGTAGGCCGCCGCCTGCCCGGAATCGAACATGTGCCAGGCGTAGCGCTCGTTATCCTGCGGCGCGGGCGTCACGATGGCGACACACAACGCCGCCCCGGCCACATGCCCCATCCACTCCCCGGTGGCCGCCAGGGCGCGCAGCCGCTCCTGATCCTGAATGGCGATGAAATCCCACGGCTGGGTGTTTCTGGAGCTTTGCGCGCGGCGGCCCGCATCCAGGATGTGGCGCACCACGTCCTCCGGCAGCGGCTCCGCCGTGAACTGGCGCACGGCACGCTTGCGGCGAATGGCTTCCAGCACGTCCATGAGTGATCCTCCAAAAGTGATCCGGCAGTTGTTTCTATTCTACCGGGAAACAAACGGGCGAACCGCGCCGGATCGCCCTCTATGCAGAACATTCTGAGACCTATACAACTACGCTTCCTCTAGATCTTCCTCAGTCTCAGAAATCTCAAGTGCACCAAGTGTGGTGATCATTGGAAGCAGAATCGGAGCAAATGCTTTGGAAGCATTCAACACATATGTTTCAGTACTTTCCTGTGTCTCCTCTTCTGCAGTGGATCTGTCCTCATTCTGCTTTATCAAGGCCATCCCCAACAACACCATTCCGTACTTGAATTGACCTTCAAGCAACTTGGGTTCTGTGCCAAGTACACCCGATCTGATCTCCGAGAG
>CAZGYW010000309.1:1899-4224 GCA_964530495.1 uncultured Anaerolineae bacterium | reverse complement strand
CGGCTGCTGCTGCACTACAGCGGGGATGACGAGGGCGTGGCCGTAATCAGCCGCAAGCTGAGCGAGGCCGGGATCGCCATCGTGGGCTTTACCGAGGAGGAGCGCAACCTGGAGGCGGTCTTCATGCGCGCCACCAAGGGGCTGGTGACGTAGAGGCTGGGCTGAATTTCGAGTGTTGAATGTTGAGTTAAAAGCCAGGAATCAGAGAGGAGATCGCGGGGCTGTCGCGTGTTGAGTGGCGAACCAGAAGCTCACTGCGAAGAGGTAAGCACTGTACCGGATAGTTGGTCTTCGCCTGCCGCCCGGCGTCAGGATCACGGACCATACTCCATGCTGTCTTTAACTCAAAACTTAGCACTCAAAACTCAACACTCGCTTGCTGGCACGGTATACTTGCCCCATCCCGATCCTGTGGCTTGGCGGGCATCCGCCCGAAAGGACCTCCCAGCAATGACCATCCCCCGTCCCGAATATCCCCGCCCCCAGTTCGTCCGCCCGGACTGGCTGTGCCTGAATGGCGAATGGGAGTTTGAGATCGACCAGGGCGACAGCGGCCTGGCCCGCGGCCTCAAGGAGCGCCCGCTCAGCGGCCGGATCACCGTCCCCTTCTGCCCGGAATCGAAGCTCTCCGGGGTGGAGAATCTGGACTACCTGAACGCAGTCTGGTATCGCAAAGAAGTGACGATCCCCGCCGAATGGGCCGGGAAGCAGGTCGTGCTGCACTTTCAGGCGGTGGACTACGACGCGACCGTGTGGGTCAACGGGCAGGAAGTCGGGCGGCACCGTGGCGGCTTCACGCCGTTCGCCTGCCCCCTGAAGGGCGTGGCCGGCCCCGGTGACACGATCACAATCGTCGTCCGCGCGCGGGATACGAACCGCCTGCCCCAGCCGCGCGGCAAGCAGGCCCGCGACTACGGCCCCTCCGGTGCGATCTACGTCCGCACCACGGGTATCTGGCAGACGGTGTGGCTGGAGCCGGTGCCGGAGCGCGCCCTGCGCCGTCTGCGCCTCACCCCGGACGTGGCCAACAGCGTCATCCGCCTGGAGCAGCCGCTGACCGCCAGCGGCGCCGGGCTGCGCCTGCGCGCCGTCCTCAGTGACGCGGCGGGCCAGGTCTGCGCGGCGGAGTGCGCCGCCGACCTGGACCTCGCGCCGCGGCTCGACCTGCCGATCCCCGCCGAGCGGCGCCGCCTGTGGTCGATCGAGGACCCGCACCTCTACGACCTGGAGATCAGCCTGCTGGATGCGGACGGGCAGGTGCTCGACCGGGCGCAGAGCTACGCCGGGCTGCGCAGCATCGGCATCGACGGCAAGGCGATCACGATCAACGGGCAGCGCGTGTTCCAGCGCCTGGTGCTGGACCAGGGTTACTACCCGGACGGCATCCTGACCGCCCCCAGCGATGACGCCCTGATTCAGGACATCGTGCTCAGCCAGCAGGCCGGGTTCAACGGCGCGCGCCTGCACCAGAAGGTCTTTGAGGAGCGCTTCCTTTACCATGCCGACCGGCTGGGCTACATCGTGTGGGGCGAGTTCCCGGACTGGGGCTGCGGCGGTGAAGGCCCGCTGGATGGCGAACACCAGCAGCCCGGCGCGTCCTACATCACCGAGTGGCTGGAGGAATTGGAGCGCGACTACTCCCACCCGGCGATCGTCGGCTGGTGCCCGCTTAACGAAACCTGGCAGTCCATCCTGGACAACATCACCGCCCTGGACGTGATCACGCGCGGCATGTTCCTGGCGACCAAGGCCATGGATACCACCCGTCCGGTGCTGGACGCTTCCGGCTACTCTCACCGGGTGGGGGAGGCGGATGTCTACGACAGCCACGACTACACCCAGGATCCGGTCGTCTTCGCGGCGACCCACGCCGGGCTGGCGGAAGGCAAGCCCTACGAGAACGACGCGTCCCAGTGGCTCAAGGGCATGCCGCACTTCCTGGCCCGGATGGGCCGCTGGTCGCTGCCCTACGCCGGCCAGCCCTACTTTGTCAGCGAGTTCGGCGGCATCTGGTGGAACCCGAACGTCAAAGAGGGCGAGGTCTCGTGGGGCTACGGCGACCGGCCGCGCTCCATCGAGGAGTTCTACGACCGTTTCGAGCGGCTGTGCGCCGCCCTGCTGGACGACCCGAATATGTTCGGGTACTGCTACACCCAGCTCACGGATGTGTACCAGGAGCAGAACGGCATCTACACCTACGGGCGCGGCCTGAAGTTCGACATGGCGCGCATCCGCCAGGCCCAGCAGCGCCGGGCGGCCATCGAGGGCTAACCCCGCGGTACGGGCCGGCAGGGGCGAAAGTAGAGGGCGTATGTGGGGTGTTGG
>CAZGYW010000309.1:0-1799 GCA_964530495.1 uncultured Anaerolineae bacterium | reverse complement strand
TCTGAATGTTTGATGAATAGCTGGAAGACGGCAGGCACCGGCGACAAACTCTGTTACAATTGTAGACAAAATTAGCCTGATTTAATGCGCTTTTACGTGGAGGCAATCATCGTGGCCAAAAAAGCGAAGAAGACTCAGCGCAGTGCCAGCAGTGGGTTTGAACGGATCGTGATCGGTGGGGCGCTCGGCGTCACGCTGGTCTTTCTGGCGATCATCGTCGTGACGGGTATTACCAGCGCAGCACCGACGCTCGACCTGGCGGCTGTGCCGGATGCCAGCCAGGCTTACCCGATCCAGAGCCGCGATCACATCGCGGAAGGCGCGCTCCACCCGGCCTACAACTCCAACCCGCCGACGGGCGGCTGGCACTACGCCCTGGCCTCGCCGGTCGGTGTCTTCCCGGACGGGCTGCCGGATGAGACGCTGGTGCACAACCTGGAGCACGGGCACGTGTGGCTTTCCTACCGGGACGCGGACGACGCGGAGGCGCGTGAGTTGCTGAGCAGCATGCGCGGCCCTTACCCGCAGCACGTAATCGTAACCCACCGGCCGGAGAACGATTCGCGGATTGCGCTGGCCGCGTGGGGCCGCCTGCTGACCCTGGATGAGCTGGATGCCGACCAGATCCATGCCTTCATCCAGCGTTACCGCGCCCGCGCGCCGGAGAACATCCCCGGCTAACCGCCAAGAAGCGAACCGCAAAAAGCTCCTTCACCGCAAAGATCGCAAAGAAGACATCAACTAATAAGAGCGCAAAGAGAATCAATTGTCTCCCTTTGCGCTCTTTGCGTTTGGCTTTTCTTGGCGGTCTTTGCGGTGAAGAGCCTTTTACTTTTTCTTCTTGTTGTTGTCGGTGGTGCTCATCGCCAGCATGGCCGCCCCCAGGACGCCCGCGTTATCGCCCAGCGTCGCCACTTCGATCCGCACCTTCTCAATGTCCAGCCGGTTAATGAAGTGCTGCTGGGCGCGGGCGCGGATGGTCGGCATCAGCCACAGCTCGCAGGCTTCGATCAGCCCGCCGCCGAAGACGATCACCTCCGGGTCGATCAGGTTGGCGATCGATCCGGCCAGCAGGCCCAGGTAGTGCGCGGTGCGGTACAGCGTCTCCAGCACCAGCAGGTCGCCGGCTTCGGCGGCTTTGGCCAGCGCCCCGCTGCGGATCCGGCCGTCGCTCTTGATGTAGTCGATCAGGACGGTTTTGCGCCCGAAACGGATCGCCGTCCACAGGTCGCGCTCCAGGGCGGTGCGGCTGGCCAGCGCCTCCGCGCAGCCCTGCCGCCCGCAGCCGCACAGCGGGCCATCCGGCATCAGGGTCATGTGGCCGATCTCCGCGGCGGAGCCGCGCGCGCCCACATGGAGCTGCCCGTTCATGATCATCGCGCCGCCGATGCCCGTGCCGGGGAAGATGCCGACCACGCTGTTAGCGCCCGCCGCAGCCCCCAGCGCGTACTCGCCAAAGGTCGCCACGTCCACGTCATTACCCACCACCACGGGCAGATCAAGCACTTCGTTCAGGCGGCGGGCAACCTGCACCTCGTCCCAGTCCGTCAGGTTCGGCGCAAAACGCACCACCCCGCCGGCCGTATCCACCACGCCCGGCGAGCCGACGCCCAGGCGCAGGATATCGCCGAGCTTCACCCCGGCCTCGGCAGCCGCCTCCCGCGCGGTACGCGCCACCCGGTCCAACACCACCGATGGCCCTTCCGTGCTGGGCGTGACGCTTTTGGCCTGGCCGAGCACCTTGCCGCCACGGGTCACCACCGCCGCCAGAATCTTCGTGCCGCCCAGGTCTACCCCCA
>CAZGYW010000308.1:0-4246 GCA_964530495.1 uncultured Anaerolineae bacterium | reverse complement strand
CCGTGCAGGACAGGATCGATCTGGCCGAAATCAAACAGGCAATCGGGCGTAAAATCTGTCTGATGGGTGGCATGAATTCAGCGGTCATGCTTGCCCACTGGAGTGACGAGCAGATCCGGGCGGCAGTGGACCAGGCGCTGGCGGTGCTGGCTCCCGGGGGCGGGTTTATCGGTTACCCGGTCGATGCCATCTTTGACATCCAACCCTGGAGCAAGGTTGAGGTTCTGATCAAGCGCTGGCGCGAACTCAATCCATGATCATGCAAGCGCCTTCTTCTTTTAGCGCACCGCGCTGGTTTGGTGGACAGGAGGTGAGCCGACACAGATTACCAGGAACGCCAACCCACATGAGTCGATACTTGCAGGAGGAGAAACACGCTTATGTTTAGTAGAAGAGTATCCTATCTAGCCCTGATGCTCGTTGTTGTGCTCGTGCTGGTTTCAGGCAGCTTTGCCATGGCGGCGAATGAAGGCGCCAGGCAACCTGCCACCGTCAGCCAGTTCGAGTGTGAGCCAATTGTTGTCGCCATCTGGAGCAGCCCTGAGCACGAGAACCTCGTCAAGACTTCGCAGGTCTATACAGAGGCCACCGGCTGCGAAGTGATCATCGAGGAGATCGCCCGCGAAGCGTACTATGACAAGCTGACCACCACCCTGCTGGCTGGCAGCGCCGACTATGATGTGATGTACGTTTCCGGTGACTGGACGCCTGAGTGGATCGAGGCCCAGACCCTGGCGCCCCTGAACACGTTCTTCGTAAATCCGGATCTGGTCAGCCCGGACTTCAGCCTGGAGGCCCTGTCGCTATCCGCCGACAGCGAGGTCTACGGTTTCCCGTCTGAGGGTGATACCGCCTGGCTGTTCTACCGTGCCGACCTGCTGGAAGAAGCCGGCCTGGCAGTGCCCGAAACATGGGATGAATTCCTGGCAGCGGCCATTGCGCTGAACAACCCTCCGGAGCGCTACGGCGCGCTCTTTGGCGCCAAACCGGATGAAGCCGTCTGGGACTTCATGCACTACCTCTTTGCCTTTGGCGGTGGCATTGTTGACGAAGACTACAACGTCATTGTCAATAATGAGACCGCCGTCGAAGCGCTGACTTTCTACGCCGGATTGCTGAACGAACACGGTGTTGTGCCGCCGGATGTCGTCACCTACGGCTACAACGAGATCATGACGGCCCTGCAGCAGGACAAGGTTGCGATGGGCATCGAGTGGATGGCTGCCACAGCAACCCTGCAGGACTGCGAACAGAGTCCGCTGGTGTGCCGCGACGGCGAGCCCCTGCTCCAGTACACACTGGTGCCGGGTATCCGCCTGGATGACGGCACGGTCCAGCGCGGTCAGGGTGGCAGCCAGTGGGCATGGGTCATTCCCGCCGCCTCCGAGAACCAGGAGTCAGCCTACAAGTTCATCGAATGGCTGACCGGATTCGACGGCGCCCGGCAGTGGGCGCTGAACGGCGGAATCCCCTCCAATGCGCTGGCGCTCGCCGACCCGGAAGTGGTCGCCATTGTGCCGCAGTTTGAGCTGCTGGCCGAGGCGATGCCTTACCGCCATCTGTTCCCGTCAACGACAGTCTCAGCGCTCATGGTGAATGCGTTCAATGATGCCGTCAACTCCGCGGCCGCCGGTGTCAAGACACCGCAGGAAGCGCTCGATGACGCAGCAGTCATCATGCATGATGCGCTTGTCGAAGCGGGTTACCTGAGCGAGTAGGCCGCAGTCTGCGCCTCAGGTCATAGCGCCAATGACGGGTGTTGGGGGGCACTCCGACACCCGTCAGCCACCGCCCCTCGTTCTGGAAAGCGGGATTCTGGATGCAGCAACAACCCTCTGTCAGACGACTGATTCGGCAGATTGAACCGGCCCTGTTCATTGCGCCAGCCTTCATCACCCTGTTCGTCATCCTGGTCTACCCGCTGGGGTATTCCTTCTGGTTGTCATTCCACGATTGGACACTGCGCACTTTTCGCACCGGCATCCCTTACATCGGGCTGGAGAACTACATTTCCCTGCTCGAAAACAAGGAGTTCATCAACTCGATCGCCACAACCGCGACCTTCATGCTCGGCGCGATCACGCTGGAGTTTCTGCTGGGGATGGGCCTCGCCCTGCTGATGGCCCACGATCTGCGGGGCAAACGCTTCTACCGTTCCATGATCCTGCTGCCGATGATGTGTACCAATGTGGTTGTCGGGCTGACCTGGCGGCTGCTGTACAACTACGAATACGGCTCGATCAACTATGTTCTGAAAGTGCTCAACTTCCCATCTGTCGCCTGGCTCAGTGACACATCGGTGGTCATGGTGGCGGTAATCCTCGTTGATGTGTGGAACACAACGTCGTTTGTCGCCCTCCTGCTGCTGGCCGGTCTGCAATCCCTGCCGGAGGAACCCTTTGAAGCCGCCCGCATTGACGGCGCATCGGCGTGGCAGCGGTTCCAGTACCTCACCCTGCCCTTGTTGCGGCCGACGATCCTGGTTGCCCTTTTGTGGCGCATCATTGATACTTTTCGGATTTTCGACGTGATTTATTTGCTGACGGCCGGTGGCCCGGCCCGACTCACAGAGACCGTCAGTATTTACGTTTACCGTTACGGGTTCCAGGTGTTTGATCTGGGTTTCGCAGCCGCCGCCTCTTACACGATGATCTTCATCATGCTCATCATTGCCCTGCTGCTCGCCCGGATGATCGGGCGTAGCAATACTGCGTAGTGTGAGGGACAGTCAATGAACTACTCACGCATGAGGAATTTCGGCCTGTGGCTGCTCGTGATCATCGCCGTCATCCTGTCGGTCTTCCCGATCATCTATCTCCTGGTGCTGTCCATCAAGCCTCCCGCGCTCACGTTTACGCCTGAAATCTGGCTGTTTACACCCACGCTGGAGAGCTACGCCGCGGTATTTGAGGGGGGTGATTTCTTCCGCTTCATGACCAACAGCCTGGTCATCGGACTGGGCACCATGACCATCGCCCTGGTTCTGGGCAGCCTGGCCGCCTACGGCTTCGCGCGCTTCAAGTTCCGGGGGAACTTCTGGCTGCGGATGAGCGCCCTGATCCCGCAGATGCTGCCGCCGATCACGATTATCGTGCCGCTCTACGTGCTGTTCATGGGGCTGGATCTGCTGGATACGCAGGCCGCGCTGATCATCTCCTACCTGACGTTCACGCTGCCGCTGGCAATCTGGATGATGACGGGTTTCTTTGAGGATATTCCGGTTGAGCTGGAGGAATCCGCCATGGTGGATGGCGCCACGCGCCTGGTGGCGTTTCTGCGGGTCAGCCTCCCCATCGCGACACCCGGCCTCGCCGCCACCGCGGTGCTATCCTTCATCTATGCGTGGAACGAGTTTCTGTACGCCGTCATTCTCTCCGGGCGCGCTTCGCGCACCCTGCCGGTGACCATCACCAGCTACATGACCAACCGGGCGATCCTGTGGGGGCGTATTGCCGCGGCGGGGTCCCTGGTGCTGATTCCCGTGATCATCTTTGCCCTGCTGACACAGCGCTACCTGGTTCGCGGGCTGGCCGGGGGCGCAGTCAAGGGCTGACGGGCAGGCCGGCACCGGCCTGCCCCACAGTACAGTTGAAAACAGTGTCCTGCGCGATTTGCCCTGGCAAGTCGCTCTCTGCTGAAAGGAACACACGCCATGTCCGAACTTGCTTTGCTGGGTGGCTCACCGGCCAAATCCAAACCCTTCCCCGCCTGGCCGCACTACGATGAAGCCGAAGCGCAGGCGCTTCAGGAGGTGCTCGAAAGCCGCATCTGGTGGCGGACACCCGGCACCAAAACCCTGGAGTTCGAGCAGGCGTTCGCGGCCTTCCACCAGGCCCGCTACGGCATTGCCGTCACCAATGGCACCCACGCCCTGGAAGTGGCCCTGGCCGCGCTGGGCATTGGCCCCGGGGATGAAGTCATCGTCCCGGATTACACCTTTGTCGCCACCGCCAGCGCCGTCCTGTTCGCCAACGCCCTGCCCGTCCTGGTGGACATCCGCCCGGATACCTACTGCATCGATCCGGACCTGGTCGAGGAAGCAATCACCCCGCGCACGAAAGCGATCATCGCCGTTCACATGGGCGGGCACCCGGCCGACCTCGACCGCCTGAAGGAAATCGCCGACCGCCACCACCTCGCCCTGGTTGAGGACAGCGCCCACGCCCACGGCAGCGAGTGGCGCGGCAGGAGAATCGGCACGTTTGGCACCGCGGGCACCTTCAGCTTCCAGGCCAGCAAGCTGAGG
>CAZGYW010000307.1:0-4254 GCA_964530495.1 uncultured Anaerolineae bacterium | reverse complement strand
CGCCAGGTGTTCCACCATCGGCCCGAGCGGGCAGGTTTCGCAGTCCGCCACGTGCGCATCGATCATGCGGATGCCGGCTGCCGCCAGGCTGACGAAGAACTCCGGGGGCAGGGCCTTCAGGCAGGGGATGCGCGCCGCGGCGAAATCGCCGCGCACGGCGCGACACACCAGCGTGCTGCGATCCGCCTGGCTGGCCCGCAGCGCGGCGCGCTGGAGCGTGATCACCTCCGGCAGCGGCAGGAGCGCGCCGGTCGGGCAGGCCGCCGCGCAGGCATTGCAGCCCAGGCAGGTGGTTTCGTTGATCTCCGGCTGGGGGATCATGGTGATCGCGTCAATGGGGCAGGCGTCCGCGCAGACCCGGCATTGCCCGGCCCGCAGGTGGCGCAGGTTGATGCAGTGCGTTTCGTCCAGGGTGGGCGCCACGCTGCTGAACTTCTGAATGTTATCAGCCAGTTGGATCAGGTTGGGTGTCATCGGCAAGGCCCTGGTTGGGTGTCAGCAGTCCGTGTTTCAGTGCGTAGTCGACCAGGTCGGCCCGGCTCTCCAGCTCCAGCTTCTGCATGACCCGGCGCCGGTAAGTATCTACCGTTTTGGGGCTGAGGAACAACTGGTCACCGATCTCGGTATTGGTATATCCGTATGCCACCCGGCGCAGGACCGCGATCTCGCGTTCGGAAAGGACTTCCTCCGGCAGGCGGTGGATCGGCCGGTCGTCCAGCAGGATGGACAGCGCTTCCGGCGTCAGGTAGGAATGGCCGCGGTACACCGTCCGGATGGCGTCCAGCAGCTCGTCATCGGCCATGGACTTGACCACGTAGCCAGACGCGCCGGCATCCAGCGCGGGACGCAGGTAATCCGCTTCCGGGTGCATGGTCAGGATCAGGATTCTGGGCACGGGCGCCACCTGCTGGCTCACGCGGGTGATCAGCTCGATACCGTTAATGCCCGGCATGGAAATATCCAGCAGGAGCACATCCGGGTGCTGCTCGGCCAGCGCATCCAGGGCCGCGTAGCCGTTGGAGGCCTCGCCCACCACGCGCATATCCGGCTCGCCGTCAATCAGCAGCCGCAGGCCGCTGCGCAGGACGGCATGATCATCGACAACAAAGACACTGATCATGTGGCTTCTGTATCCGGCAGGGGCACGATCACCCTGACTCGCATGCCATCCGGCGCTTCCGGAGCCAGCTCACACACGCCACCCAGCGCATCCACCCGCTGGACAATCTGCAGGAAGCGGAAACTGGAGGTGATCTCCGGCGAACACCCCGGGCTGTCATCCTCAACGAGCAGCACAACCGCATGATCGGCCTGGCGCAGGACCAGGCTGATGCTGCTGGCCACCGCGTAATGGAAAATGGCTTCCATGGCCGCCTGAACCACGCGGAACAGGTTGATCTCCACTTCCGCTCCCAGGCGGGGCAGCACCTCAAAATCCAGCTCGACGCCGATATGAGTCTGCCGGGCAAATTCCTGCGCGTAATTCTCCAGCGCCGGGCCAAGCCCCTGGGTTTGCAGCGCGGGCGGGTTCAGACTCGTGGTGATGCCTTCCAGGTCATGCAGGGCTGTGGTCAGCAGGGTGCGCGATTCGGCGATGACTGCGGTACTTTCCACGTCTTTGCAGCGGCGTTCGATCACCCGCAGGTGGACGGCCAGCGCCGCCAGCGCCTGCCCGATGTCTTCCTGCAGGCGGGTCGCCAGCGCGCGGCGCTCCAGTTCCTGCGTGTCCATCACCTGCGTTAGCAGGCTGGATAATTGGATCGAGTCCATAGCGATCGCTTCACAATCAACCATTCGGCGCCTTTTGCACTGATGACAGTGTACTATGGCTCGCTGCCCGATGTTGTACGGAAAAATCCGCTACATGCTCAGAAGAAATCTGATCTTTGTCACGAAGGGCTGACAAACGGCCAGCGAATCTCCACGTGGGTGCCGCAGCCCGGCTCACTGTAGATGGCCAGGGCCGCGCCGATCAGGCGTGCGCGCTCCCGCATGCCCGCCAGGCCATACGCCCCCTGGCGGGCCGCCCCTTCCGCCGTGAACCCGATCCCGTTGTCAATGACCGTGATCACCAGCTCCCCGCCGCTGATCGCCGCCGTGACGCTGACCGCGGTGGCCCGGGCATGGCGATAGGTGTTGGTCAGCGCCTCACCGACCATCCGGCGGACCTGGTGGCCGATGGTGTACGAGAGCAGGATTTCCGGGTCGATCGCCACCTCCGGCTGGATGCCGGACTGGCGCGTGAACATGGCGATCTCCGCCTGCAGCATGCCCTGCAGCGGGTTGGGCTTGCCCCCGCAGGTGCAATCGCTGCGCAGCCCGTGCAGGGTTTCGCGCCCTTCACGCACGGCCATCTTGCCCAGCGCGTGCGCTTCGTCCAGCACCTGCAGGGCCTGGCTCCAGTCCTCACGCCGGGCATGGCCAATCGCCACGCGCAGGTTGATGTTCAGGGAAACCAGGGTCTGCAGCATCGTGTCGTGCATCTCGCAGGCCAGGCGGTGGCGCTCCTGCTCCAGGATCAGCGTGCCAAGCTGCTCGTAAAGCTGCGCATTGGAGATCGCCTGCCCGGCATGGCTGGCGAAAATCTCCAGCAGCCGGATGCGCTGCATCTGAAAGCGCTGCGGGGTCATGTAGCAGGCGGTCACCCGCCCCAGCGTGACCTGCCCAACAATCAGCGGCACGCAGATCACGGCCTGAATCTGGGGGATGCCAACCCCCAGCCGGGAGGCTTCCAGCGGCATATCCTGCTGCTGCTCATCAATAATGATGGTGTGCGTTGCATTGAACGGGATGAACTGCCCATCGATCGTCACCCCGGAGCCAATCATCTGGCGCGGGGCCGGCAGGCGCGCACCCAGGTCGGGATCGCGCCAGGCGGACGCCTTCAGCGCGTAGTTGTCCCCATCCAGAAAGAAGACCATTGTCAGGTCGGCCTCGGTCAATTCCAGGGCCAACTGGACGGTGGCATCCAGCGCCGCGGGCAAGTCCAGCGAAGCATTCAGGGCCGCCGCGCAGTGATTGAGGGCGTTCAGGGTGGCCATCCGCTGGGCGATCTCCGCCTGGCGCTCCTGGCTGCGGCGCGCCACACTCTCGTCCAGCTTGCCCAGGGAGAGGTCGAGCCAGCGGTCCAGCCACTCCAGGGTGGTGGTGAGCTGCTGGGCGTTCTCCATCCCGATCACTTTGCGGAGGGATACGCGCAGGGCGATAAAGATGCGCGTCAGGTCACGGAAGGACAGCCCGACCGGCGCTTCCGAGGAATTGAGGAACTCCTGCACATCCCAGACCTCGGCCTGGCCATTGGAATCCACAAAGGCGTAGAAGTGACGCAGCGCAGCCAGCGCCAGGGGGCCAAGCTCCCGCTGATCCCAGGCCGGGAACGCCTCCGCCAGGTTATGCAGCCACTGGTCGGTGATGGCCTGGCGTTTGGGCAGGGCAAGTGAGGCAATCGCTGTTCGCTGCATGAACACTCCAGAGCCTGGTAAACCGTCAGAGACCGGTCAGCGTGAGGGAAGTAGCCGCCAGGCGGCGCCAAACCAACCCTGCACCGCGGGCGAAATGAGGCAGAAACGCGGCGCAACGGCGATTGCTAACGGCAACTTCCGCGGTTCGGATGCCAATTACGGGCTATCTTACATCGAATCGGAGTGTGATTCAAGAACCCGCGATTCCTCCTGTGCCGCCGGATCGCCAGCACAGGAGGGAATCGCCACGCGTCGCCTACACATCTTCCTCGGCGTTGAATGTTTTCGGGTGGGTCAGATCGACCTTCAGCTCGCGCAGGAACGACTCGCCGTCGCGCGTTTCCACCACGCTGGTGGCGATGCCGACCTCGATGTTCATGTGGCGCAGCAGGCGCACCTGGTTGACATGGAACTCCAGGTACTGGTGCTGCCGGTTGTACTGGAAATCGCGGTAGCCCTTGCGCTCAAACAGGCGGAAGACCTCCGGGATGTCGTCTCCGAACACCTTGGCGGATTTGAAATAGTACCCATCCGGTGAGAGTTGCATGTAGGACGGCACGGGCTTGTCGATGTTCTGCTCGTAGATCTGGGCGGTGAACTTGTTCTCCAGCGAGCAGTAGTGGAGGCCCATCGTCAGCCCGCGATCGATGCCAAATTCCATCAGCTTCAGGCACAGCAGCTCGCTGCCGGAGATCGGCAGTCCGCCCGCATACCAGTAGTTGTACGGGATGTCGTACGGCCGCTGCTTGACCTTGAAGCCCTTGCGGTTGAAGGCCTCCGGCTGCGAAAAGGG
>CAZGYW010000306.1:0-4256 GCA_964530495.1 uncultured Anaerolineae bacterium | reverse complement strand
CCAGCGCCTCCTCCCGGCGGCCCAGCCCTTCCAGGGCCAGCCCGCGCCCGTTCCACGCCCAGGCATAATGCGGGTCAACCGCCAGCGCCTGATCGTAAGCGGCCACCGCCTCCCGGTGGCGGCCCAACCGGCGCAGCACCTGGCCCTGTTTGGCCCATGAATCGAGGTGATTGGGATCCGCGGCCAGCGCCTGCTCCAGCGGGGCCAGCGCCTCCTCGAAGCGCTGCAGGCTAACCAGCGCATCCGCCAGATTATACCAGAACCACGTATCATGGGGCGCCAGTTCCGTGGCCCGGCGAAAACACGCCAACCCATCCTCCGCCTGGCCAAGCGACCTGTGAACCAGCCCCAGCCCGTTCCAGGCCCAGGCGTAGGCGGGGTCCAGCTCCAGGGCGCGCCCGTAGGCGCTGCGTGCGTCCTCCAGCCGCCCCAGCCGCCGGTAGACCTGGCCGAGCCTGGCCCACGCCCGCGCATAGTCCGGGCTGGCCGCCACCGCGCGCTCCAGCAGGTCCAGGGCTTCGGCATCCTGGCGGCTGGAGACAAGCAGCTCCGCCTGATTGTAGAGGTAAAGCGGGTTGCCCGGCTCGGCGGCGACCGCCTGCGCGTAGGCATTCAGCGCCGCCGCGGGTTCATTGTGCCGCTCAAGGACGGCGCCCAGCTCGTTCCAGGCCCAGGCGTAGGCCGGGTCCAGTTCCAGCGCGCGCTCAAGATGGGCCTTTGCCTCCGGCAGGCGGCCCAGGATACGCAGCACGTTGCCCGCCCGCGCCCAGGACCGGGCATGGGCCGGGGCGACTTCCAGCGCCTTGAGCAGCGGCAGCAAGGCCTCCTCGTACCGCTCCAATTGCACCAGCGCATTACCCTGGTTGTACCAGTGCCACACATCCTCCGGCGCGCCATGGGAAGCCTGCTCATAGCAGGCCAGCGCATCGGTGTAGCGCCCCAGCCGTTCCAGCACGATGCCCTTGCCATTCCACGCCCAGCCGTAGTCCGGGCTGAGGCTCAGCGCCCGGTCGTAAGCCGTTAGCGCCTCATCGTAGCGCCCCAGGTGGCGGCAGACCTGGCCCAGCTTGGCCCAGCTGTAGGCATGCTGCGGGTCAACCTCCACCGCGCGGCGCGCCGGAGCATGAGCCTCCGCATAGCGCCCCAGGTCGACCAGCGTCTCCACCTGGTTGTACCAGTGCCAGGCCTCACCCGGCGCATCGCGCGCGGCATCCCGAAACGCGGCCAGCGCCTCCGCCGCACGACCGAGCGCCTTCAGGGCCAGCCCCAGGCCATTGGAGGCCCAGCCGTAATCCGGCTGGAGGTGCAGCGCCCGCTGGTAAGCCTGCACCGCTTCTTCCTGGCGGCCCTGCAGGCGGAAGATCTGGCCGCGCTTGGCCCAGCTATGGGCGTGTAGCGGGTCGATCTTGATCGTCCGCTCCAGCAGCGGCAGGGCCTCGTCATAGCGTCCCAGCGATTGCAGCACATCCGCCTGGTTGTACAGCGGCCACACGTCGTTGGTCTTTAGCTCGGCGGCGCGCCCGTAGGCCGCCAGCGCCTCTTCGGCGCGGCCCATCCGCTCCAGTACGATACCCTTGCCGTTCCAGGCCCACCCGTACTTCGGCGCAAAGGCAATCGACCGGTCGAAGGCGTCCAGCGCGTCGTCGTAACGCGCCAGCAGGCGCAGCGTGCGGCCCTTGCGCGCCCAGGCCCAGGCTTCTTCCGGCTGCAGCGCCAGGGCGGCATCGTAAGCATCCAGCGCTTCCTCGGCACGGCCCAGCTCGGTCAGGCTGTAGCCCTTGTCCATCAGCTCGTGCGCTTCCATACGGACGGCGCTCGTCTCCAGGACGGGCAGCTCGCCCACCACCCCGGCGTAGATCGCGCCCAGTTCCTGCACCACGGCGGCCCAGTTCTGCGGGCGCGCGGCCGGGTCTTTCGCCAGGCAGGCCAGCACCAGCGCCCCCAGCGCTTCCGGAATGTCCAGCGCCACATCCGGCGGAATGGTGGGGATTTCGGTCAGATGGGCGGCGATCCAGGTGTGGAATTTGCGCGCCTCGAAAACCGGCCGCCCGGCCAGCATCTCGTACAGAATGCAGCCAAAGGCGTAAATGTCGGAGCGCTCGTCCACGTCCTCCGCCCGGCACTGCTCCGGCGCCATGTACGGCGCGGTGCCCACGATCGCCCCGCCGCGCGTCAGGCGGTTGAGGTCGTCCTCGCCATCCTCCGGCGGTGGCACGTCGGCCAGATCCACCGAGCGCACCAGTCCGAAGTCCGTTACTTTGGCGATCTCATCATGGGTAACGAGAATGTTGGCCGGCTTAAGATCGCGGTGCACCAGCCCGGCCACCCGCGCCGTGGCATGCTGCATCCCGGCCGCGATGTGGTAGGCGAACGTCACCGCCTGCGACAGGTGGATGCGATTGTGCTCGATCCACGAGCGCAGGTCGGAGCCAAGCCCTTCCGGCCCGCTGACGTGCTCCAGGAAAATATGCGGCCGCCCGCGGATCGTCCGGACGAGGCGCGCCTGCACGATGTTCGGGTGCTTCTCCAGCCGGACCCAGATCAGGGCTTCCTGCTCAAAGCGGGCCATCGCCCGTTCGTTGCCGAAGAACCGCGCCTGGAAGCTTTTGATGGCGACGGGCGCGCGCTGCTCGTGGTCGTAGCACAGGTAGACAACGCCCATCCCGCCGCGCAGGACCTGCGCCACCTCGTAGCGATCCTCGATCCGCTCGCCCGGCGCGAACTCGTCGGCCGTGCCGGAGGTAGTCGCCCGCCCACCGGGGCGCTGCGCCGGGCGCGCGTCCACGGCAGAGAAGCCGCCCTCCGGCCGGTTGGGGGCGTCCACGCCCGGCGAGGCCGGGGATGAATCGCGCGGCTCGCTGGCAGGCAGCGCCTCCGAGACGGCCAGCGGCGGCACGGCGTCTTCGTCCTGGGTGTCCAGGATGCCGGGCGCGAACTCCGGGGCATCCAGCGTGGGATTTGCGGCGCCGCCGGCCGGCCCTTCCAGCGTCAGCCCGCTGTCCGGCCCGATCGGGTACAGGTGCAGCAGATCCAGGAGCAACTCCTGCAGGTCAGCCGTCTGCTCGGCCGGGTCGATCTCCGCCGCAGCCCACAGCGCCACCGCCACGTTGCGCGCCGCAGGCAGCGCCAGCGCCGCCCGGCACACCCACTCCACAAAGCGCGCCAGCGCCTGCTCGGCCAGCGCCCGGTCGACGGCGTTCGCCGCCCGTGCCGCCGCCCGCCGGTAGGCCGCCGCCGCCTTGCCCACGTAGAATACGCGCAGCTGGTCATCCACCAGCACGCGATCCGCGCACAGATCGCCCAGGGCGAAAGCGTCGTCCACCAGCGGCGGCGTGCGGCGCAGGGCCAGCAGGCCAAGCTGGCGGATGTCCTTATCCGGGTCATTGGCGAAGAGGTCGAGCAGATCGTCCTTATGATGCCCGGCCAGCAGGCGCGCGACCTCCGTTGGCGGCAGCGGTGGGGCGCTGCGGCCGGTCTGCGGCACGGGTGGGATGGCATGACTCATCGATGTCCCCCTCGAATACGCGCGGCCCCGCTCAGGCCGAACGCCCGGCGCCTTCCTCGCTGAGGCCGGTGAACAGCCCGGAATCGGATGATCCGGCTGGATCCGAAACCCCGGCGCTATCCGACGATCCGGCGCTGAAGGCCAGTCCACCGGCCTCCCCGCGCGCGTAGATGGTCTGGCCGGGCGCGAACTCATCTTCCAGCAGCCGGGCGCTGAGCGGGCGGGTCAGCAGACGCTCGATGGCGCGCCGCAGCGGGCGCGCGCCCAGGGCCGGGTTGTAGCCCTCCCTCAGGATGGCCGCCCGCGCTGAATCGTCCAGGATCAGGGTCAGGCCCTGCTGGTTCAGGCGCTGGTGCAGCTCGCCAAGCTGGAGGTCCAGGATGCGGTTGAGATCATCGGCGCTCAGCGGGTTGAACGTGACCACCTCGTCCAGCCGGTTGAGTAACTCCGGCCGGAAGAACTCCTGCAGGTAGCGCTCGTAGTCCGGCAGGCGATCCTGTACGTCGCGGCCAAAGCCCATCCCACGCGCATTCTCCCCCGCCCCGATGTTGCTGGTCATGATGAACAGGGCATGTCGGGCATCAACCGTGCTGCCCCGCGAATCGGTCAGCCGTCCCTCGTCAAATACCTGGAGGAAAACGTCGAAGACCTCCGGCGCTGCCTTCTCCACCTCGTCCAGCAGGACGACGCAGTACGGGCGGCGGCGCAGCGCCTCTGTGAACTGGCCGCCGCGCTCGGCGTCGCGGTAGCC
>CAZGYW010000305.1:0-4264 GCA_964530495.1 uncultured Anaerolineae bacterium | reverse complement strand
CCCACCGTAGGCATAGATCAGGGTCGGATTCTGGCCGTTCAGGGCCAGCCCCTTACGATGTGTAATGAACATCGACACCTGAACGCCGCCCGTTGACGGATAGAAGACCTGGTGAGTCTCGAACTCCTCCGGGTCAACGGGCACGCTGGACGGCTGGAACACCTCCAGGCGCGCGGTCGCCGTGTCATAGCGGAAGATGGTCAGCGGATACAGGAACGACATGAACGTGAACAGGAAATCAGGATCGTCCGCACCTGTCTCCAGACGGTAGGTCGGGACGGTGCCCATCGTCGGCAAGGGGATATCGCGCAGAAAAGCGCCGTCCAGCGTGTAGACCTTGATGCGGGTATGCGCGTTGTGCATGTAGAACGCGATCAGGTGTCCGCCCGCGATCCGCACCGCCTCCAGGGTATCCTCCCCCTCCGGGATGATCTCGCGCCAGTGTTCGCGGCCGGGATTCTCGATATCGATGGCGATCAGGCGTTTGCGCGGCGCCTCCAGCTTGGTGACAAAGTAGAACGTTGTGCCGTCGCCACCCACAAAGTCGTACATCGCATCGAAGTCCGGCAGCAGGGGTACAACACCCTGAGCGCTATCGATCGGCCAGTAGTAGTACGCGGTTTCCCCGACGGCGCTGCGCCGCGCGTTCACCAGCAGGTAACGCCCGTCGTCCGTGCCTTCCGGGGAGTAGAGGTACTGCGGGTGCTCGGGGTCTTCAAAGATCAGCGCGTCGTCACTTTGCGACGTACCCACCGCGTGATAGAAAATCTGGTTGTTGAGGTTCTCCGCCAGCATCTCCTGGCCGGGCGCCGGCTCCGGGAACCGGTTGTAGAAGAAGCCGCTGCCATCCTTTTTCCAGACCACCGTCGAGAACTTGCACCACTTCAGGTGATCCGGATAGTCCTGACCGGTCCGCAGGTCGCGTACGTAAAACTCCTGCCAGTCCGACCCCCCTCTGGACACGCCGTAAGCCAGCAGGTTCCCATCCGGGCCGGGTTGGGTCTGCATCAGGATTACCGCGCCATCCGGGCTGAAGGTGTTGGGATCGAGGACGATCTCTGGCTCTCCGCTGATTCCCTTCCGGCGGTAGAGCACACCCTGATCCTGGCCGTTATTCATCGAGTAGAAGTAGTAGTCACCCGCGCGGGACGCCTGCCCGTATTCGGGGATCTGCGGGTAACCATAGAGCGTCGCCAGCCGTTCTTTGATCGCTGCCCGGTCGGGAACGCCATCCAGGTAGGCACGCGTGATGGCATTCTGAGCGTCGATGTAGGCGCGCAGTCCTGGCGCAGTCGGATCCTCCATCCAGCGGTATGGATCGGCCACCTGCGTGCCGAAGTAATCCTCCACCACGTCGTCCTTACGTGCCTGCGGATATTCAAATGGCATGGTTTGGCGCTCCTTGCGTGATCGTCCAACTCCCCAGGGTTCAACCGCGAACAACTGAAGGGGTTAACCGTGCATCAACCGGTTAATTACCCTTTTCAGAAGCCGCAATTCCACCGATTATAACACGGTAGCGTCCACAGTAGTGCTTTGAAACCAACAAAGGACTATTTCTGTAACAGGCTTGATCGAGTCCCGTAACAGCGCACGCCCGGTTCGGGTCAGCCCGACACCGGCAGGGGCGTCAGGCGGCGCGCCGCACGATGGTCACCCAACAAAAAACGGGCGAATCGCAGTCCACCCGCTCTTGAACCACCAAACCAGCTCTCTCCGATCAGTCGTTCTTGGCCTGACCCGGCGGTGTTCCACCACCCTGCCCGGGATTCTCCCCACCCATGCCGGGCGGAGCGATTCCATCCAGCCCTGGCGGCAGCACAACCGTGCCGTCATCCAGCACCTCCGCCGGAGAGGTGGTGCCATCGGATGCCACCAGCATCACAACGCCACTCTGGTCAACGTAGTACGCGGAGATATCGCCATCCGTCTCCTGGATATCCGCCGTCACCAGGGCAGTCCAACGGTTATCCCAGGCACTCACCAGAGCCACCAGGTCGCTCTCCGAAGGTGGCGGCGCGATAGCCACACTGGTATCCAGCATGGCAACCGGAAGCGTCGCCATCTTGCCCGGATCGTAGGGCTGCGGGGCAGAGGCCGGACCGACAGCCGCCAGATCCTCGCCCAGCGGGATGCTCACCTGAGTTCCGGCAAAGACCGGCTGGCGCCGGCCATCCACAGTGACTTCGGCCCACCCATCCAGCACCCCAAAGGTCATTGACTGACCGGGCTGTGCCTGAACAAAGGCCGTGGCACGCATGTCAATACTGACCTCATTGACCAGCAGGGTGACTTCGGCCACACCTTCGGGCGTCTGGATCAGCATTCCGCTCTCCGGACTCTCCGGGCACAGGGAGTCTTCCACACCGCTGCGATAGTAGAACGCCTGCATTGGGCCATAATAGGGCGTCCGCTGGTCCACCACGTCCAAAGTCATGAGGTCGCCATCAGTCACCACATAGCGCGCGTCCACCCAGCCAACACGCCCGGTTGCGGGAAGCACCGCGCGAATCCAGGAACCATCCGCCACACGTCCCTTGGCCGCAAGCGTCTGCCCCGGCAGCAGCGTTTCGATCACGCCGGCGTTTGAGGCCGGGTATAACCGCGCATTGACGAATTCATTGGCGCGGATCCGAACGGGGATGCTCGTCACCATCTCGGAGGTGTTTTCGAGCTCAACATCCCCAAACAGGATGAATGTGACGTTTTCAGGTTCCGCATACTGCAGGTACGCCTGCAGACTGAGCAGGGCAACCCCCCAGGTACCAAGCTCCATGTTCATCGGGCTAAGGCGAATCGCTTCCACATCAACCAGCGGGGCGGTGTCACCTTCCTGCTCGAAGCTCAGGTTCTGAACCCCCAGTCGAGGAGTTGCATCCACCAGAACATGACCGTAACAAATCTGGTTCTCACCCACCTGCCGGCACACCGCATCGGTCGTATCCAGTGCAAACTGGACGATCGCCGGGCATGCACCGGCGCCTTGCGACACAACTTCGCCCGACGGTAGGAGGGCTAACCCTGCGAGGACAATAAACAGGCCAACCATTCCGTTTCGCATTTGTACAGTCCTGACTACTCTATACCGTCACTTCTCAGGAATACGAGATTGATTACACTAAGTTATCGCCATCATAACATGGTTCCCCCGAAGCGCACACCGTGATCGCGTAGAGATTTTGTTAAGGCCTCCTCGCCGCGCGGAACACTCCTCACCCCTTCCCTTCAGTACCAGACCGATTGAGCGCGCGTCCCACCCGGCTGCCAAACCCTGGCATGTAATGCCCCTGTCTCGTGTGCATCCGGATTGTCATCTTATTTCGTGAAATTCATCACGAACAAACATGATCAAGCACTCCTGCACTACCACAACCACTGCTGATACCATCTGCTGTGGTGTTAGCAGGCATGTCAAACAGGCATGCACCGCTTGCTGTTCGCCACACTTCAAGCGGTTCCATGGCGACCGGCATGGAAAGGAAAATCGCAGGATGAGCAGAAATGCCACCATTGTTTTACCCTCAGAGGACAAACGCTGGAAGCTGGTGAATGCCACAATGCGGCGCAATGGCTACCGGGCCGATGCTCTGATTGAAACGCTTCATACTATCCAAGAGTCATTCGGGTACCTTGACGATGACGCGCTTACGTTCGTGGCAAATGCCCTCCGAGTCTCCCCCAGCCAGGTCTATGGCGTTGCCACGTTCTATCATTTCTTCAACCTCAAGCCACAGGGCGCGCATGTCTGTTCCGTTTGCACCGGAACCGCCTGTTACATCAAAGGCTCCGGGCAAATCCTGGACGCCATCCAGAAGGATTACGATGTCGCGCCTGGCGAAACAACCGCGGACGGCAGGCTGTCTTTGCTCACAGTGCGTTGTGTCGGCGCCTGCGGGCTGGCGCCGGCGGTTGTTTTCGATGGGGAAGTGATTGGCAACCTGGACGTGGATCTGACACGTGCTAAGTTGGAAGGACTGCTGAACGATGCCAATGCATGAGGAACTTCAGTCGCTGGCCGCTGACGAACAGGAGAAACAGGCTGCGCTCAAGCACTGCATCCGCGTCTGTGTCGCGGCAGGCTGCCGGTCGCAGCACAAAGATACGATCAAGATCGCGCTGGAGCAAGAAGTCAACGCGCGCAGTCTGGAGGGAAGCGTCGC
Source organism: uncultured Anaerolineae bacterium (assembly GCA_964530495.1). Lineage (GTDB taxonomy): Bacteria > Chloroflexota > Anaerolineae > Aggregatilineales > Ch27 > CAZGYW01. The sequence goes on along the minus strand of CAZGYW010000305.1, from coordinate 104 downwards.
CGTCAAGGGCGTTGGCTGCATGGGCCTGTGTGCCCTTGGTCCACTGGTTATGGTTGATGACCACATTCTCTACGAGCATGTGGCCGCAAGCGATGCGGTGGACA
>CAZGYW010000304.1:0-4272 GCA_964530495.1 uncultured Anaerolineae bacterium | reverse complement strand
AGTCACATCGGATGGCGGAGGACGTCCCGCTGCTGATTCCCGAAATCAACGCCGAGCATACCGGGTTGATTGCTGTTCAGAGGCGTGGACGAGGCTGGTCCACCGGGGCGCTGGTAACCAGTCCGAATTGCACGACAACTCCGGTGGCGATGGCGCTTGCGCCGCTTACGCGCTTCGGCATCAGCAAGATCAGCGCGGTGAGCATGCAGGCGATCAGCGGGGCAGGGTACCCGGGCGTGGCGTCGCTGGATATCTTCGACAATGTGATTCCGTTCATCTCCGGTGAGGAAGAGAAACTCGAAGCCGAGGCCCGTAAGATGTTAGGCGTACTGGAGAACGGCAGGATCAGTACTCATCCTGCGGTTGTGAGCGCACAGTGCAATCGCGTTCCAGTGCTTGACGGGCATCTGGTTGCGGTGTCGATGGCGCTGGACGCGAATCCCGGACTTGACGCGGTTCGCGATGCATGGCAGACGTTCGCCGCGCCTGAGATCGTGCGAAATCTGCCGAGTTCTCCAGCGCGGCCTGTGCTGTACACCTACGCGCAGGATCGCCCTCAACCGCGCCGTGATCGCGATGAGGGGGATGGCATGAGCGCTGTGGTTGGCCGCCTGCGTGAATGCCCGGTGCTGGGATACAAGTTCGTGACGATGGCCCATAATACAGTGCGCGGGGCGGCGGGTGGCGCGATCCTGAATGCCGAGCTACTGGTTGCCCAGGGGTATCTGGCAGGCGTTAGCGTATAGTGGCCCGCAATCGATTGACAGCACGCAGGCAGCAGGTACACTTGTGCCTCAGCTTAAGCCCATCGAAGCGCAGACAGAGTCGGTTCAGGATGCAACAGATGACGATCATCACTCTCGACAGCAATCGACACCATCATCATGGTAACCGAGTGAACATGTCCCCGGCGTGACGGTTGGCTGCAGTGTGCGTATTGGCAGGCGCGGTGGGGAATTCCAGCCGCGCCTTTTTTATTCACGAAAGGCTGGCAGAACCATGATCAAGGTACGTGAGATCGGCAGTATTCCGCGGGAAGAATTGGCCGTGGTGATGCGCCGGTCCGAACAGGACATCAGTGATTTGATTCCGGTGGCGGAGGAAATCACCGGGCGAGTGCGCAGCGAAGGGGATGCCGCGGTGGTGGCGTACAATCGCCGGTTTGACGCGCCGAACTTTTCGGCAGAAATGATTAAGGCGGCTCCGGATGATTTTGAGGCGGCTCGTGCTGCGCTGCCTGAGGATATCAAGATAGCGATCGTGCAGGCGTATGAGAACATCAAGCGCTTTCATGCGGAGCAAATGCCAGAGCCGATGTGGTTCATGGAAGTTATGCCGGGGGTGATGGCCGGGGAAAAGGTCACACCGGTCGCCAGTGCCGGGCTGTACGTCCCACGTGGGAAAGGGGCATTTCCATCAGTGATGCTGATGCTGGCGGTGCCGGCTGTGGTGGCCGGGGTAGAGCGCGTGGTTGTAGTGACGCCACCCGGGCCGACGGGTAAGGTCGATGCCGCCTCGCTGTTCGCGGCCGAGGTGTGCGGGATCAGTGAGGTGTACGCCGTGGGCGGGATGCAGGCGATTGCGGCGCTGGCGTATGGTACCGAGACCATCCCCCAGGTAGCGAAGGTAATCGGACCCGGGAGCAGTTATGTTTCCGCGGCGAAGCGGCTGCTGTACGGCGTGATTGACGTGGGCACTCCGGCCGGGCCGAGCGAAGCGATCATCCTGGCGGACGACAAGGTTGACCCACGTATTGCGGCACTGGATCTGCTGGTGGAAGCGGAACACGGTCCCGATTCGGCGGCGCTGCTGGTGACCCACAGCCGCGCTGTGGCGGAAGAGGCCGAACGGTTGCTGCCGGAGCTGATCGCACAGTTACCGGAATGGCGGCAGAATTTCGTCAAGACTGTGCTGGGTGGCTACGGCGGGATCCTGATTACGGGAAGCCTGGAAGAGTCGATCCAATTCACCAACGATTACGCTCCGGAACACCTGGAAATCCTGACCGAAGACCCGTTTTCCACGCTGCAGAAGATCAAAAATGCGGGCGAGATTCTGCTTGGCCCATATACGCCGATTCCGATCAGCAACTATTGCCTGGGGCTAAACGCGATTCTCCCAACCGGCAAGTTCGCAAGGTCGTTTTCGGCAGTGGGCGTCAATGACTTCCTGAAGCGAAGTGGCGTGGGGTACCTGTCGCGTGAAGGATACGACTCCCTCAAGGATACCACCGTTAAGCTTGCCGACTATGAGGGCTTCTCCTCGCATGCCCTGGCGATTCGCCAGCGCGAAGCATGGTGGCGATGACCATCCTGGAGACAGTCCAACGCCTGCAGTACAGCGACCGTGCGGCTGCCCAGGACTTGCTGCAGGGGTTCATCACCGATGTGTTTGGGTTTGAGGTGCGGGAGGTCGCATTGCGGCCTCTCGCCGTATCCCTTAACTCGTTCAATGGTTTTGTGACACTGCGGGATGGGCGGCGGTTGTTCTTCAAGTCGCATGTTGAGCCGGGCAGTGTGGTGACGGAATACTACAATAGCGCGCTGCTCCAGCGGGCCGGTTATCGGGTGGTGGCGCCGGTAGCTGCCTCCACCGAGGTGGGCAGGCAGATGCTGTTGTACGAGGTCATCGAGGATCGTTCAGTGTTCGATGTCGCATGGGCGCTGGATCGAGGTGAAGAGCGCGCAGTCACGCTCGGTGACCTCACCGCCGCCCAACACCGGTCGGATGATGAGCTTTTCAGTGCCTACGAGCGGTCACTGATCTGGCAGGATGCGGATGAGCATGCCGCTGCGCCGATTCACCAGCTGTTTCATCACCGTCTGACCCGCGGACGGCTGGAGCAGTTCTACGGGGATGGCGCATGCCTTGGCCTCCCGGATGGGCGGAGCATGCCGCTTTATGAGGTACGGCAGATGCGCTGGCAAATCAACGGGGTGCGCTTCAACGAGACGCTTGAAGCTGTGATCGCTCACGCGAGGCACCTGCTCGACCCATACCAGGCGGGCCCGGCCGTGGTCGGCCATGGCGATGCGCACAACGGGAATGTCTTCCTGCGGGGCGATACGCTGGTGTATTTTGACCCGGCGTTCGCCGGCCGCCATGATCCGCTCCTGGACCTGGTCAAGCCCCTGTATCACAACGTTCATGCCATGTGGATGTACTTTCCGCAGATCTTGAGCCACGAGCGCGGTGCGACGCTTGAGCAGCATGGTGACATGTTGGTGGTCACGTACCCGGATGACCTGACGCCTGTGCGCGAGATGTTCTGGCGCAGCAAGTCCGAGCGGGTGTTGATCCCGCTGCTCCGGTTGCTCCGAACGCGGGGCTGGCTGCGAGAGGATTGGCGGCAGGTGCTGCAAGCCGGACTGGCGTGCTGCCCGCTATTGACGATGAATCTGGCGGATGACCGCCGCTTTCCAGCGGCGATCGCGCTGCTGGGCATGGGCCATGTGGTTGAGTGCGGCGCGTCCGCGAACGGGCAAAGCCACATTGAGCGCTGGCTGACTGGAGTGGCAGACGCGCTGTGAGCCAGACTCTACCGACCGGTCAACCTTTGATCATCTTCGATCTGGATGGCGTGATCACAACGGAGCATATCTACTGGGAGTGTGCCCGGTTAACCATCTGGGAACTGCTGGGGCATCGCCTGGGATCCGGGATGGAGGCAGTGCGTGATCCGGTGGTTCGCGAGGCGATTATCCCATCCGAAGTCGTATTCGCCATCAAGAATCGGGCAGTGAACTCCAACTGGGATCTGACCTACCTAGTCACGTGTGCGCTGGCACGGACGCTGCCCGGCGGGGCAGGCCGGGGCATTGAAACCCCCGAGCGACTCGCAGCGAGATTCCGTGCGGAAACTGGAAATACGATTGACTGGCCGGAACCTGTCTCCGGGTTGTTGCAGCGGGCAGCAGGGACAAACGGGAACGCTCTGTTACAGGCGGCGGGGCAGGCTGCGACTTCCCATCTGGGAGTGGAACGCGATCTGATAGCGCCACACGGGCCGATGTGGCAGTACCTGTATGAACGCTTTCAGGGTTGGTATGACGGATCGCTGCTGGCGGCATATGGAATGGGCAGGCTATCAGAGCGCCCTGTACTGGAACTGGAAGTCCTGCGCTCCACACTTGAGCGATTGCGGGTGCAGGGCTATCAACTGGGTGTGGCGACCGGGCGACCGCTGGCTGAAGCCGAGTATGCGCTGCGGTTGTTTGGGATTCTGGATATGTTCGCTGCCGGGCATATCGCCAGTTATGATGATGTTGTGGT
>CAZGYW010000303.1:1539-4274 GCA_964530495.1 uncultured Anaerolineae bacterium | reverse complement strand
ACCCGGAGGCGGTGGCGACGCTGCGCTACGGCTTCTACCGGGCGGTTGAGGGCGGCTTCGAGAACGTGCACGAATACGAACTGCCGGTGGCCTGCGCCGCGCCCTAGCGCGCCGGGGGGGTGAGGGTAAGCCTGCCAGTCGTCCGGCCGGTCCGGTTGGGGCTTTACGCCCGGCCGCCCGGCGACTACAATGCACGCTCCGCGCCGGTTCGAGGGCGCGTTTTCGTTGTGTTGTGATGAACGCCAACGCCGGCAGGCCCGCATCCCCCGGGGCCTGCCGGTTACTGTGTGAGAAGGTGGCAGGTACGCATGGAAACCCGGACTGTGGTGGAACTGATCGGCTACGCGGCCTCAATCGTGGTGGCTGTGTCGCTGACGATGCGCTCGGTGCTGCGCCTGCGGGTGATCAATCTGGCCGGCTCGCTGATCTTCAGCGTCTATGGCCTGCTGATCGGTGCGCTGCCGGTCGCGGCCCTCAACTTCCTGATCGTGCTGATCAACCTCTACAACCTGTACCAGATGCTGCGCGCCAGGGAGTATTTCGAACTGCTGGAAGTGCCGCCCGATTCGCAGTACCTGGGGCGCTTCCTGGGCTTCTACGCGGAGGACATCCGCGCCCTGCTGCCGCACTTCAGCTATGATCCGGCGGCGGTCAACCTGGCGCTGCTCGTGCTGCGCAACATGGTCCCGGCCGGGGTGTTCCTGGGCAGGCAGGGGGAGGATGGCGCGCTGTTTGTGACGCTGGACTACGTGATCCCCGGCTACCGGGACCTGAAGGCCGCCCGCTTCCTTTACCGGCAGAACAGCGCGTTCTTCACCGATCGCGGCATCCGGCAGGTGTACAGCCCGCCCGGCAGCCCGACCCACCGCGCTTATCTGCAGCGCATGGGCTTCACGCTGGCCAACTCCTCCACGTATGTGAAGACGCTCGATCAGGGGGAGCGCTAACCGCCGCCCCGGACGCCTCACTCCTCATCAACTGGAAAGTCGGCGCTGTCATCTTCGTCCGGCAGCGGCGCGCTGCTGAGGTCCGGGGAAGGGGCGTCGTCCATCAGGAATTCGTCGTAGATCGATTCCAGCCCGGTCCGCACCCGGCGCTCCACGTCATCGCGCTCGGCCGGCCGGACGTGCTCCAGGCGATCTACCGCGTCCGGCACCAGGGTCAGCAGTTCCGCCCGGGGCCGCCCGGCCCGCGCGAAATTCTGGACGCGGCGGCGCAGGTAGCGCAGAAATTCAGAAAGCTCCACGGTGGCTTCCCGCGTGGTCAGCGGGCCGCGCCCGGGCACGATCACGTCCGCCCCGGAGCGCGGCCGGCGCAGGAAGGTCAGGCTGTCCAGCCAGGCCTTGCTCTGCACGCGGCCCATGTAGGGCGGCACGCCGTTCACCACGCTATCCCCCACAAACCAGATGCCCTGCTCCTCAAAGTGCACCCAGATGTTGCCGGGCGTCGGCCCCGGCATGGCGATCAGGGTCAGTGGCACGTCCTGGACGTAAGCCGTCATGCGCTGGCTGAACGTCACCCGCGGGGTGCACAGCCGCACCCCGGAGAACGACAGCCGCTCGCTGCTGTTCGTCGCCAGCAGGTCAGCCGAAAGATCCACGTAGTTGGCGGGCAGCGCGCGCAGCGCCTGGAAGGTGGCGTCGTGGGCCACGATCAGCGCTTCGTCAAACCAGTGCAGGCCCAGCAGCCGGTCGCGCTGGGCGTCGGTCAGCACCACCAGCCGGATCGGCTGTTTGAAGCGCTCCAGGAGCTGCGCATGCCAGCGACGCGCATCGACCGGGAAGGGCGGCACATCGAAGCAGATCAGGCCCTTGCCCGTCGCGTACGCGCCGACCGTGATCCGGCGAAATTCGGTTGAGACGACGATCCCATCGGCGATTTCCTGCATGTCGCTCTCTTCTCCCTGGCAGCCCCACACGTTCCTGGCTGCCGATCAGCGCCCCGCTAAGCCGCCAGTTCCGCCGCGGCCCCCGCCAGCGCCGCCCGGAGCGCGGCCGCGTCAGCACGCATGCCGCCCCCCTGCGCGAAATCCGGCCGCCCGCCGCCACGCCCTTCCCCGCCCAGCGCATCAATGACCCGGCGCAGGACGGCGGCCATGTCCGGCCCGGGCAGGTCGGCGGCGCGGGCCGCCACGATCTGGGCCTTCTCCCCCGCCGCGCCCAGCAGCGCGATTGTCCCCGGCGCGGCCACCAGGTGCGCGGCCAGCGTCTTCAATTCCGCCGGATCGCGGTCCGCCCAGGCGGCGGTGATCAGCCGCCGCCCGCCAACCGGCTCCGCCCCGGCCAGCAACTCCGCCGCTTCCGTGACGAGCAGCGCCCCGCGCGCCGCGCGCAGGTCGGTGCGGAGTTGTTTGTTCTCCGTTCGCAGCTTGTCCAGCGCGACCCCGATCTCGGTGTAGCCGGTGGTCAGCTCGGCGGCCAGGCCCAGCAGGATCGCGTGCTTCTGGCGGTAATCGCGCAGGGCACGCCCCCCGCAGCGGAACTCCACCCGCGTCATGTCTTTGTAACGCTCGGCGCGCAGCACCTTGATCAGCCCGATCTCTCCGGTGCGGGCCACATGCGTCCCCCCGCAGGCCGTGACGTCGAACTCCCCGATGCCCACCACGCGCAGCCGCCCTTCCACCTCCGGCACCTTGCGCAGGCGGAGCGCCTCCAGCGCCGCCCCCGCCGGGAACCAGGCGCGCACCGGCAGGTCGGCCGTCACGATCGCGTTGGCGCGGTCTTCCACGGCGTCAA
>CAZGYW010000303.1:0-1439 GCA_964530495.1 uncultured Anaerolineae bacterium | reverse complement strand
TGCGGCTGGCCGCCGCTGGTGGGGTAGAAGCACGTCCGGTCGAGCACGAGGGCCGGGCGGTCCGCCACGCGCTCCCGCGCGACGACCTGCGCATCGACGGCGGTCAGGTAGGAATCGGTGTAGTACAGGCGCTCGGTCATGCGCACTCCACACAGTGGCGGGCCGGTCAGGGTTTGAGGCGCCCCCTTCCGGTGCAGTCCAGGCTGGCCTGTATTATGGGATAATCCCGCGAATCGTCAAAATCGGGGTGCGCGAGTGGTGCTAATAGGCAGGGCAAACGCACAGAACGCCGCACGCAGTGTGTCAAACTTGGTTGAAATCAGAATTGGTTGCGCGCAGGAGTGGTGAGGTGCCCTCTATCCCCGACCCTTTCCCCCGGAGGGGAAAGGGGGTCTTCGCGGCGCGGTACGCTCGCAGGTATTCCCCCTCTCCCCACGGCGCAGCCGCAAGCGGGAGAGGGGGCCAGGGGGTGAGGGCAGGTATGCGATCCTGTGCCCGGCTTCAACCTAAAAGGATACGCTACCATGCCGATTGCCCGCCGACCGGCGCCGGGTTTTCGGTTATACTGGGGAGCAGCGATTCAGGAGGCGATATGCGCGCACTGCTCACACGGCGCTGGATGCGGGTGGCGCTGCCGGTCGGCTTCGGGCTGGCCCTGCTGGCCGGCTGGGAGCTGCTGTACCGCAGCGCGATCTACCCGCCGTTCATCGTCCCCGCCCCGGCGGAGGTCGGCGGGCGGCTGCTGGCCGTGCTGCAGGACGGCACGCTGCTGCGCCATGCCCTCACCACCCTGCGCGAAGTGCTGCTGGGGCTGCTGCTGGGCGTCAGCACGGCGGTGGTGCTCGGCTACCTGATCGCCCGCAGCACGGTGCTGGAGCAAATCCTCACGCCCTACCTGGTCGCGATCCAGGCCGTGCCAGTGGTGGCCATCGCGCCGCTGCTGGTGATCTGGTTCGGCTCCGGCCTGACGAGCAAAGTCCTGATCTGCGCCCTGACGGTGTTCTTCCCGATGCTGATCAACACCATCGTCGGGGTGCGGAGCGTGGCCCCGGAGCTGCACGACCTGCTGCGCTCCCTGGAAGCCACGCGCTGGCAGACCCTGCGCCACCTGGAAGCGCCCGCCGCCCTGCCCGTCCTGATGGGCGGGCTGAAGGTCAGCGCCACGCTGTCCGTGATCGGCGCGGTGGTGGGGGAGTTCGTCAGCGCGCGGGCGGGGCTGGGCTTCCTCGTCAATTCCTCGCGTAACGTGTTCGATACCCCGCTGATGCTGGTCGCGGTCTTCGCCCTGGCGCTGCTGGCGATGGGCCTCTACGGGCTGGCGCTGCTCATCGAGCGCTGGCTGGTGGCCTGGCAGCGCCGCTCCCGGTAAAGACAAAAGCCCTAACCGCAAAGAACGCCAGGAAAAGCCTTATCGAAAAGCCTTTGCGCCCTTTGCGGTG
>CAZGYW010000302.1:0-4280 GCA_964530495.1 uncultured Anaerolineae bacterium | reverse complement strand
CTTTGAGCAGCGCGCGCGCGATGGCGATGCGCTGGCGCTGCCCGCCGGAGAGCCGGACGCCGCGCTCGCCCACCAGCGTGGCGTAGCCGTCCGGCAATTCATTGACGATGAAGTCGTGGGCGTTGGCGGCCTGCGCGGCGGCGATCACGGCGGCTTCGTCGGCATCCAGCCGGCCGTAGAGGATGTTCTCCCGCACCGTCCCACCGAAGAGCAGCGTTTCCTGCGGCACGACGCCAATGTGCTGGCGCAGGCTGGCCTGGGTCACGCGGCGCAGGTCGTGCCCGTCGATACGGATCACGCCGGAGTCGGGGTCATAGAAGCGCGGGATGAGGTTGAAGATCGTGCTCTTGCCCGCCCCGCTCGGCCCGACCAGCGCCAGAATCTCGCCGGGCGCGATCTCCAGCGCGATGTCCTGTAGCACGTCCTGCTGCTTCTCCTCGTAGGCGAACGACACCTGCTCAAACGTGATGCGCCCGGCCACATCCTCCAGGATGGCCGCGTCCGGCGCGTCGGGCACGTTCGGGAGGAGGTCCATCAACTGGAATACGCGCTGGGAGGCGCCCAGCGCCTGCTGGAAAGAACCATACAGGGAGACGAGCGAAGCGAAGCTCTGGGCGACCGTCATGCCGTAGACCAGGAACGCCACCAGCGCGCCGCCGGTCAGCCGCCCGGCCAGCACCTCCCGCCCGCCGAACCACAGGATCAGGGTCAGACCGGCGAAGACCAGGAAGGCGATGGACGGCCCGAATACCGCCCGCACCCGCAGCAGGCGCAGCGCGGCGGCGAAGGCGCGCTCGATGGCGGCGCTGTAGCGGTTGCTCTCGTAATCCTCCCGCACGAAGCTCTTGACCTCGCGGATGTTCTGCAGCGCCTCCTCGTTGACCACCGTCGCGGCGGCCAGCTCGTCCTGCACGACCGTGCTCAGGCGGCGCATGGCCCGCCCGAACACGAAGCCGAGCAGCACGATCACAGGGATGATCGCCAGGATGAACAGCGTCAGCCGCCAGTTGAGGATGATCATAATCGCGGCCGAGCCGGTCATGATCAGGCCCTGCTGGAGCAGCGTCGTGATGTTGTCCGTCAGGGCGTAGCGCATCACGGTCACGTCGCTGGAAAGGCGGCTGACCAGCTCCCCGACCCGGCGCTCCGTGAAGAAGCGCATGGAGAGCGCCAGGATGTGCCGGTACAACGCCTGGCGCAGGTCCGCCACCAGCCGTTCGCCCACGAAGTTGATGTTGTAGGTTTCCACCAGGGAGGTGAACGACCGGATGACGAAGACGCCCAGCAGGAGGAGCGTGATCCGGTTCAGGAGGCCCAGGTCCGCCTGCTGCAGCACGGAGTCGATCACATCGCGGATCATGGCCGGGAAGACCAGGCTCAGCCCCGCGCTCAAGATCAGCGCCACCACGGCGATCGCCATCCGGCCTTTGTACGGGCCGAGGTAGGCCAGCATGCGCCGCCACTGGAGCGGGCCGGGCGGGATGTCGGGGGTGGCTTTGTCGCCGGCGGGGCGGCGGGAGCTGCGGCGGAAGATCATGGGCGGGACTCCGGGCTGTGGTCGGGCGTGAGGCCTGTATTATGCCACCGGCGGGCGCGGTGTGTCACCCGGCGCGCAACGCTGGCGGCGCGGGCGGCAGGCTACCCTATCCCGCTGTGCCGGATGACGGAAGCAAATCCGGCCACAACTGCAGTGCCGGCGAGCACTGCCGCCACCGGGGAGCCAGCGATCACTCCCACAACCAGCGGCAGGCCAAAACCCACCACCGCTGCCTGCTCGTAGGAAACGTGCTCCACGCCCAAGGCGCGCAGGTGCACGTAATCCAGGGCCAGACACACCAGGACGAGGTCTGCCAGCAGTCCAAAGGCGATTCCGCCCAGGACGATAGCGGTCACCGAGGGCATCTGCAGCGACCACGCGATCATTGCGCCTACCCAGATCAGGGGCAGGGCGAGGGCGGTATCCCAGGCCAGCAGGGTCAGGTTATCGGCCGGGATGAACTGGCGCAGGAAGGCATCCCGCATATCGGCCTGAAACGCCTCCAGCGCGCTTCTGGGCGGGTAGAGGAGCATGACCAGCAGCAGCCCGGTCCAGGCCTGCAGGCTGCCCGTCGCCTCCAGCCGAACCACCAGCACGATGACCTGCGCGCTGAATGCGCCCCACAGGAACCAGGAAAGCCAGCGAAACGGGCCGCGCAGCGTCAACAGCACTGATCGCGCCACCAGAGTTCGGGGCAGCCCGGCGGCAGGAGGCAGGTGAAAGCGCGGGCCGCGCTTCGCCAGGCGCGCCTGCTGCTTGATGCTCAGGACGAGATCCGGCGGGGCGAACGGGCCGAGCGCCTCCAGCCGTGAAAACGTGTAGCTCTCCTCGGTGACCGCGATCAGGTTGGCTCCCCGCCCCACCGCCAGCAGTCCGCCGATCACCACCAGGGCGAAACCCGCCATCCTGGCCCAGTGCAGTGGCACGCTTTCCGCCAGAACCAGCGCCTGCCAGGCCCGCCCCGGCCCCAGCATCGCGCCGCAGAGCGCCAGGCTTGCCAGCCCCTGAACCACCCACAACTCCGGCCTGGAGCCTCGCCAGGCGTAGCGCAGAATGCCGACCACCCACGCGCTGCCCACCCATAGCAGGCTGAGCAGCGGTGTGAGCAGCAGCGCCTGCAGGCCGGCCAGTCCGGCCGCCCTGCCGCCCAGGGACCAGGCCAGCGTCATGGCTGCCCACGCGCCAACAACTCCGCCCACCAGCATCCCGGGCAGCACCCCGGCAACAAAACGGATCAGCACCACTGCGGCGCGGCTTACCGGCGACGTTGCCAGATAGCGAGCATCCCTGGCGGAAAGCTTCAGCGGACTGCTACGGATTGCCCGCACCAGCATGATCGCCTGAACCAGCACAACCGCCGGAGGGATGATCCCGATCAAGCCGGCCCGCATGGCGGGGTCCAGCGCCAGCCCGAGGGTCGCGCTTTGTTCCACAGCATAGGCCCACACGACCACCAGCCAGATGACCGCCGCCACCACCAGGTACACCGCGTACAGCCGGTTGGTCCGTGAGCGGTCAGCCGGGTTGTAGGCAACCAGCAGCCAGTACTGCGCTTCCCGCTGAAAGGCGCGCCACTTCAGCCGTAGGAGAATCGCCAGGTCACTGATCATGGTCGGCCTGCGCCTGCTCGCTCAGCGCCTGCTGCAGCACGCTCAGCACCGATCGCTGGGCCTCCGGGTTGCGGGTGAACTGCTCGCGGGTCACCTGCGTGATGATCTGCCCCCCATCAATGACGACATAGCGATCCGGGTAGGCCTTGCCGGGCAGGGCATGGCTGCTGAGCAGCACCGCCGTGCCGGCGGCGCGTCTGGCCTGCAGCGCCGCCCATAGATCGACAGCCGACTGGGGATCGAGGGGCGCGAATGGCTCGTCCAGCAGGAGCAGCGGCGGGCTGAGCAGCAGGGCCATGCTCAGGGCCAGCTTGTGGCGCATCCCGCGTGAGAAGGTGAAAGGATACGCGTCACGCTGGGCGCCGAGCGCAAAAACGTCAAGTAGCTGCGCCGCACGTTCCTGCCAGGCCGCCAGGCGGTGCAATTGGGCGACGAGTTGCAGATGTTCCCAGGCCGTGAGCGCATCGTAAAAGGTGGGGGTATCCGGCACAAGCACGACCCTGGCGCGCGCCAGGCGCTCATTCTGTCCGAGAGACATCCCGTCAAGACGTACCTCCCCCGTCGTGGCCCGGCTCCACCCGGCCAGGCAGCGCAGCAGTGTGGTCTTGCCGGCGCCATTGCGCCCGATGAGGACGGTGATTTCACCCGCGTACAGGGTCAGCGAGATTTCCCGGAGCACCGGCACACTGCCGTAGCTGTAACCGAGCTGATCAATCTCCGCGACCGGATCGACCTGTTCAGCACCCATGCCTGACGATTCCCTCCCGAACGAGACCCGCAACCAGCGCCAGCCACACAGACCCGGGCCCGGCACAGTCCCTCTTCGAGTATAGTGCAGCTTGCGGCCCGCCAGAACGCACTTTCCGCGCAACGCTGGCGGCGGGGATGCGTATAGATGACTGTAACGGGTTTAACCGGGAGGCAACAAGCATGAGTCTGGGACGCGCTATCCTGTGCATCATCCTGCCGCCGCTGGCGGTGCTGGACCGCGGCTGCGGAACCGTGTTGATCGTCTTCGCGCTGACGCTGGCCGGGTGGGTTCCCGGGGCGGTCGCGGCGCTGCTGCTCAACTTTATGGCGGACAACAAGTAACGCCGGTCGTCAGGCAGCGAGGCACAAACAGGGCACGGATT
>CAZGYW010000301.1:2249-4282 GCA_964530495.1 uncultured Anaerolineae bacterium | reverse complement strand
GACGGGGGTGGCGCGGCAAGCCGCGCGGCGGAGATGCGGCGGGCGCTCGCCGGGGACCAAGCAACGTGGAGAGCGGAGCGATTGCGGGCTTCGGGTGAAGGTTTCGCGGTCGACGAGGGGGAATCTCCAGCCTGTCTGCAGCTGGCGGGGTCAAGGCCAAGATAGACCTCTCGACCGTGTTCGCTTGTCCGGTGTCGCTGTTGCGTCCTCAACGATTGACGTTTTCGCATGCGTGACGGGCTCCTGATGCAGCACCATTTGGAATGGCGTGCAGCGCGTACTTCGGGTCCGGACTCTAGATTTCGCGGCGTGGAGAGTGGGGGAGTGGAGAGTGGGGGACGAAACGCTCGTAATCCGTCACGGGGATGATGGCGACGGTGGGAAGCCCGGCGCGCTCGACAATGACGTGCTGGCGGTCCCGGCACACCCGGCGCAGGAGGGCGCCGAAATGGGTCTGCGCGTCGGTGGCGGTGATGGTGATGGGGGCGATGCGTTGTGGGGCTGCCATGTCAATACGAGTCCAGCCACAGCTCCCAGGTGCTAGTCTCCGGGTCATACGAGCCCTGGAGGGCGAGGTTCTCGGGGAGGATACGGCCCTGCTGCCAGTCGCCGTTCCGCGCGACGCCGAAGAAGGCGGAGACGGACACATCAGGGCCATCCGCGCGCAGTTCAATCCAGCCGCCGGCGGTGAGCTCATCATCCAGCAGGTGCCCGGCGGCGAAAGTGTGTTCTTCGGCGTATTCGACCTCGGTCGTGTCCGGGTCGTCAAGAGTGCCCTGAGTGATGCTGGTCGGCTCGAGCGGATAGGGGAACGCGGCGAGGGCCTGGTCGAAGAGTGGCTGGAGTGAGGCGTGCTTCATAGTAATGTATTAGTTAATATTCTATAACGTTGGACAAACCGAGTCAAGAGGCAGAATCCGGCGCAATCCCATGCGCCTGCTCAGTTGCCAGGAACCACCCTGACATACCCATCTTTACGTGAGAAGGTGGTCCGCGATGGAGGCGTCAATCACGAGCGCATTGGCCAATCCGCTGGTCACCACCATCCGCACGGCCTCGCCCTTGTAACTGCCCGCAGCCACGAGCCACACAGTGCCGAATCTCACGGTCCGGCGGATGGCTTCCAGCTCGACCGCGAAGACCGCCCGGCTCATGGGCTCGCCCCCGATGGGCTTGCCTTCATGATTAAGCACCCATCCCACCAACGCGCCGGCGAACTCGCCAGCCCGGCCAACTCTCTCAAGTGCACGAAAGCAGTCTTGGAGCAGGGTTGAGGCGAAGCCGGGACCGATAGCAGGGTACTCGAGGTTCTTGCCAGACACGGACATCAGGAACGTTTTGGTGTTGTCCAGCTGCGCGATGGCTTGAGCTGCACAGCGTTCAGCGGGCGACAAATCGGGATTGTTGAGGGTGAGATTCTGGCGCCTCTCGATAGGCACAAATGGCAGGGCCACGGCCTTGGAGCCGCGGTGCCGGCTGGCGAGAAGCATGGCGGTGTATTGTGCGGTCAGCTCGGGGATGTCCAGGGCAGGGTCCTGCGTGGCCTGGAGCGGAATCCACTGGGTGTCCGTGAAGAAATCGAGGGTGGGTGGACTTTGTTCAGCGATGCGCAAGACGGTGTAACCGCCGCCTATGCCGACGGGTTGGGCGCGTAAGGATGGATTGAGTAAGGCCTGCGTGGCCGCCAGGAACGAGACCAACTCGGTCCGGACCGTGGCGGCCTTGATGCTGTAGGCTCCATCGCGCAGACGCGGCACGGCTGCGACCAGCACCCGGTTCAGCTCCGGATAACGGCTGAGAATCGCCTGTTCCAAGTCTGGATCGCGTTCGACGCGAGTGAGATGGAATGATCCAGACCGCACCGCCACCAGGAAGGCCTGATTCAAGGTCGACCAGCTCTGGTGGGGGAACGGGCCATTCTCCGCTGTACAGTCAGTCTCGCCGAGGCCATCCCGGACGATGGCCCTCCACCAGCTGAGTCCCAACTGGATGGTCTGCTTATGCCGGTCGGGGAGAGCCACAGGGACGTGTTC
>CAZGYW010000301.1:0-2239 GCA_964530495.1 uncultured Anaerolineae bacterium | reverse complement strand
CGTGTTCAATCCAGGCACTCCCGTCATGCTGGTAGGGGGTGTCAGCGTGAGTCAGGCCCAGCAGGCTGTCGGCCGAACAGTGGAGCGTTTCGCAGATTTTCACAAGAACAGACGGGGAAGGCAGCTGATGGTGCCGGATCCAACCGCTCACGCTCCCCTCGCTATACCGTATGGCCCGGGCGAATTCCGCCTGGCTCATGCCGGCGTTATGGATCGCCTCCTTCAAACGGGATCCGAACCGTTCCATGTGAGCCCCCCCCCTGAAGTGTGAGTTCAGTCTGGCTGAAGCCTCTTCAGCGAACTCGAACATACCCTCAGTATAGCTTCAATTACCGGTCTCTACACATTGAATACCCTCCGCCCTAGACTGTAGATAGAGCGATCACACACGGGATGGTCGCGTGTCCTGCCGGATGTTCACCGGCGCTCCGCGGCAAGAAGATACGTCGAAAAATTGTTAGATTAGGAGGAGGAAGGTCAATGTCAGACCATCGCGATGATGATGTGGGTGATATGCTCGCCAGGCTCATCGCAACCGCCCTCGGCGGGCTGATGTTCGGCGCGCTGTTAGGCGTCTGGGAGAAGAAGCGCCACGCGCAGTGGGCGAAGGAGCGCCAGCTGCGCTGGCCAGAGGTATTGGAGGTCGAGCACGAGGGGCCGTTGGTGGTACCGCCCGCCCAGCGCCCGTGGCGTGCTCGCTATTTCAGGCAGATCATGGCGGTCACGGTGTGCGGAGCGTTGCTGTTGGCGCAGCTGGGCCTGACCGCGCTGGCGTCGGGCGAGCTGGGCGGTCTGTGCGCCGGGGTGGTGACCTTCGCCCTGGCGGCGGGGGTCGGGTATTATGCCGTGAGACTGTGGCAGACGCGGGTGGACTACGACGCACCGGTGGTACTGCCGACGCCGCCGGGTCTGGACCTGGCGGCCGCTCAAGCCTACACCATTCGCCTGCCGCGGGCGACGGCGTGGGAGCCGCACACAGCCGGGCGTTTCATGGAGCAGCTGCTGTACCGGCTGGGACGCCTGACGTTCCAGATTGTGGCGCAGGAGGGGAGCATGCACTGGCGGGTGCTCGACTTGCGGCGCGGGCTGGATCCGGCCGAGGTTGAGCGGGTCGTGCTGGCCTACTACCCGGACGCCGAAGTGACGCACGGACCGCTGGAGGAGCCGGCCTTCAGCGAGCCGTTCTACCGGGCGCTGCTGACCTTCGAGCAGGCAGCGGACCCACTGCTGCCCATCGCGTACGTCGACGGCCTGAAGCAGTGCGACCCGCTGGTGAACCTGACCCACGAGCTCAGCGCCCTGAAACAGGACGAGCGGGTAGCCGTCACGCTGGTGGTGGCCGACCGGGCGCGCTTCGTGTACGAGCAGGTGGAGGACCTGCTGAGCGTCCGGGTGGGGAATAACCCGTTCCAGCTGCTGTCGCCGGATGGCTGGCTGGACGCGGGCCTCAACCTGACCGCCCAGGACCAGCGGCGGCTGGCGGTCTACGAGCCGAACGACCAGCAGGTGGTGGAGACCAAGCTGCAGAATCTGGTGTACCAGTGCCTGTTGGTCATGCAGATTGACGCGCCGAGCCAGGCGCGGGTGACCGAGCTGGCGCGGCTGGACAGCCACCTGTTCCAGTTCCACAACTTCCCGTACAACACGCTGGTCTGGCACGAACAGCCGTGGCCAGACAGCATCCTGTACGTCGATGAGCCGGACAAGGCGTTCAGCACGAGCACACTCGGCGCGCTGGACAGCTGGCTGACGAACCGCAGCACGCGCTGGCAGGGCTTTCGCCTGCTGCTCGACAGCCGGGAGGCGGCGGCGCTGTGGCACCTGCCGCACCAGGAGTTCACGGCGTCGACCATCACCTGGACCCGCAAGCGCGTCCAGGTGCCGTCGGTCATGCGCGGCTGGCGGGAGGGAGTCTTCCTGGGCGCGAACTTCTATGGCGGCCAGATGGAGCCGGTGTGCTTGCCGCACGAGGACCGCGCGACACACATCAACATCCTGGGCAAGACCGGCGTGGGCAAGAGCACGCTGCTGCACCACCTGATACACCAGGACATCCACCACAACCGGGGCGTGGCCGTGATCGACCCACACGGGCGGCTGGTGCGGGATATCCTGCAGACGAGCATCCCGCGGGGGCGGGAAGACGACGTGGTCGTGCTGGACCTGGCCAATGAGGCGTATCCACCACCGCTGAATCCGATGGGCGGCGCGCACAGCCGGGCGGCGGTGACGCGCATCA
>CAZGYW010000300.1:0-4291 GCA_964530495.1 uncultured Anaerolineae bacterium | reverse complement strand
ACAGCCTGGTAGAGCGGGATCATCGGCATATCGGCCCACAGCAGGCGGTCGACCTCGGCGTACAGGTCATAGCGGGCCTGCTCGTCAGTCACGCTGCGGCCCTGCCCGAAGAGGTCCATGATCGCCTGGTTGTCGAAGGCGAAGAAGCCGGTCGGGTTGGCCAGGTAGTTGCGGTAGTGATCCGGCTCCGGCCCGAAGAGGCCCCAGCCGCCGATGGTGACATCGTAGGGCTTGTCCGTGCTGAGGTTATCGTAGACTTCCTCGTAGATCTTGGCTTCATCCAGCGGGTCAAGCGTCACGTCCACGCCCAGCGCGCGCCAGTTGTCGTAGACGATCGGGGCGATGGCGCCCACCAGCGACCAGGTGCCCATGTAGACCACGCGCATGGTCATCGGCTGGCCGTCCTTGTCCAGGATGCCGTCACCATCGGTGTCGGTCCAGCCGGCCTCGGCCAGCAGTTGCTTGGCCATTTCCGGGTCGTACGGGATCGACTCGTTGCGGCCCTCTTCGTACATGAAGACGGCCTTGTTGAAGAGCGAGTCCGCGATCGTGCCGTAACCGCTGGCGGCCACGTCGATGATCGCCTGGCGATCCAGACCGTAAGCCAGCGCGCGGCGCACGGCCGGGTCGCTGAAGTTGGGCGCGCGGACGTTGAAGCCCACGTAGCGCATCAGGTCACGCGAGGCTTCCGCCAGCACCCAGTCCGGGTTGTCCTGGAAGGGGGTCAGGTCGGCGCCGTCGATACGGGCGTAGTCCACTTCACCGGCCAGCATGGCGTTGGCCTGGTTGGTCGCGCCCTCAATGAAGCGCACGACGATGCGGTCCAGGCACGGCGCGCCGCGCCAGTAGTCCGGGTTGGCGTCCAGCGTGATGCTCTCGCCGGTCTTCCACTCCACGAACTTGAACGGGCCGGTGCTGATCGGCGCCACATTGTAGGGCGCATCCAGCATGTTCAGGCCCTCAAACGCGTGGGCGGGCACGATCGGGATTGCCAGGGAGGTCAGGACGGCGGCGTCCGGCTGGCTCAGGATCACCTTGAAGGTGTTGTCGTCAACAACCTCGAACTGCATCGGGGTGTCGCCCTGCATCAGGTTGGTGCGCCAGTCGATGGCGTTTTCTTCCAGTTGCACGGCCTGGTAGGTGAACAGGACGTCTTCCGCCGTGAACGGCTCGCCGTCATGCCACTTCACGCCCTGGCGCAGGTGGAAGGTGTACTCCAGCCCATCCTCAGAAATGTCCCAGGATTCGGCCAGGGCCGGCTCGATCGAGTCGCCCCAGTTTTCACCACCCAGGACCAGCGGCTCGGCCATGAACGTGATTACGAACAGGCTGTTGCCGTCATTGCCGTACAGCCCGCTGAGCGTGCGCGGGTCCGTGCCGTAGGTGACGACCATCGTGCCGCCCTGGGTCGGGCAGACGAAGTCGTCGCCCTGGGCGGCGGCCGGGACCAGCGGCACAACGAGCATGGCGACCAGCACGACAGTCAGTAGCAGTTTACGCATGCGATTCTTCCTCCACTTGAGAACGAACAAAAACAGTCGGTTAGCGATCCCGCCCGACGCTAACGCCGCAACTGCGGGTCAAAAGCGTCGCGCAGGCCATCCCCCACGAAATTGAACGCCAGCACGATCATGGAAATGATCACGCCCGGCACCACCCAGATCCACCACGCCGTCCGCAACCACTGCTGGGCTTCCTCCAGCATCTTGCCCAGGCTGGCGTGGGGCGGCGGCACGCCCATCCCCAGAAAGCTGAGTGCCGATTCGGTCAGAATGGCGTACGGCACGGAAAGCGTCGCGGCCACGATGATCGGGGCCAGGGCGTTGGGCAGCAGGTGCACCAGCACCATCCGCCAGCCCGGCACGCCGATGCAGCGCGCCGCCTCCATGAATTCGCGCCCTTTGAGGGAGAGGAACTCCGCCCGCACCAGGCGCGCCACGGTCATCCAGCTCAGCGCGCCGATCAGGAAGATCAGCGTGAGCAGCGTCCCGCCGAACACCCCGGAGATGATCAGCAGCAGGAAGAAGCTGGGGATGGACATGAAGATGTCGGTGAAGCGCATCAGCAGGTTATCCACCCAGCCGCCGAAGTAACCGGCCGTCGCCCCGATCGTCACGCCGATGGCCAGTTGAAAGACCACCGCTGTGACGCCCACAAAGAGCGACACGCGCGCGCCGACCATCGCCCGGGAGAGGTAGTCCCGCCCGTAGTTATCCGTGCCGAGGGCGTATTCCGCCGTGGGTGGCTGGGGGCGGCCGCGCGCGTAGGAGGTGTTGTTCAGGTTCGGGTCATACGGCGTGATCTGGTCGGTGAAGATCGCCAGGACGCCCATCACCAGCAGCAGCACGGCGCTGGCCACGGCCAGCTTATGCTTGCGGAACTGGCGCCAGATCAGCTTCCACTGCGGCGTGGGGCGGGCCGCTTCCAGGGCAATCGGGCGGGCGGTATCAGTCATAGCGAATCCTCGGGTCAGCCCAGGCGTAGGCGATATCGGCCAGCAGATTGCCGCTGATGATCAGCACCGCGGAGAGCATTGTCACCGCCATGATGATCGGGTAGTCGCGGCCGTTGACCGATTCCACCCCCAGGCGGCCCATCCCCGGCCAGCCGAAGATCGTTTCCGTGATAAACGCGCCGGTCACAATGGACGGCACCGAGATGCCGATCAGGGTCAGCATCGGGATCATGGCGTTGCGCAGGGCGTGCAGCCCGATCACGCGCCGTTCCCGGGCGCCCTTGGCCCGCGCCGTGCGGATGTAATCCTGCCCCAGCACTTCCAGCAGGGCGGAACGCTGGTAGCGCGACCAGCTCGCCGTCTGCGCCAGGCTGAGGACGGTGGCCGGCAGGATCATGTGGTGCAGCACGTCCAGGACCCGGTCCCAGCCCTCGTACTGCACGCGCACGGAGTTCATACCAACCCCCGGGAACCAGCCCAGTTGGATGGCGAACACCTGCAACAGCAGCAGCGCCACCCAGAAGGCCGGCACCGAGATGCCGACCAGGGCCAGCGTGCTCAGGATGTAGTCGACCACAGTGTAGCGCTTGAGCGCAGAGATAATCCCGATAGGGATGGCGATGACAACCGAGATCAGCAGGGCCACCCCACCCAGCAGCAGGGTGTTGGGCAGCCGGTCGCCGATCTCCAGGGCCACCGGGCGGCGCGTGCGGAAGGAGAAGCCGAAGTCCCCCTGGAGCGTCTTGCTCAGCCAGGAGACATAGCGAACGTAGACGGGTTGATCCAGCCCCAGACTGATCCGCACCTGCGCGATGTACGCCGGGTCCGATCCCTTCTCAGGGTCGATGTACATCTGGGTGGGGTCCCCCGGCGCGACCTCCACAATGGCAAACACGATCACGGAGATCGCAATCAGCAACGGGACAGCCTGCAGCAGGCGGCGAATGACATAGCGTGACATTGGCAGGCGCCCTCGCTATTCCGGCTGCGCGGCCTGCGGCAGCATAACATAGGTTTCAAATTCCGGCGGGTTGAGGATGTGCTTCTTGACGCCGCAGGTGTTGGCGGCGCGCACCACGGCATCATGATACCCCGGCGGGAAGCCTTCCGGCAGGTGGATCTGCAGCTCGATCTTCTCGATGCGGTTGACTTCCTTGTTGTAGTGCATGCGCTGGGTGATGTGCAGGCCCCCGGTGGGAATATCCCGTTCCCTGCAGAAGGCCAGGACCTTGTACGCGGAACAGGTGCCGATCCCGGCCAGGAAGAGATCAAATGGCGAAGCCGTGCCCTCTTCTTCCGTCCTGATCAAGACCCCGCCGATTTCCGCGTGAATGCGGTCGTCACCGGGGAAGGTCACTGCCATGTCGTATGTTTCCATCATGGGGTTGGCGCTCGTTTCTGCTGGCTGCGGAGCAGTCCGTGCGGTGCGGACAGGCGTAATGCGCTGATGTGATTGTAGCGAACGATCAGCAAGAGTGCATCAAGATTGTCAACAATATCCCATATGCACTTTGCAGCAATGCGGGTCGCGCCTGCTCAGGACAGCAACTCCTCCGGCAGGTGGGCCACCCGGTTGAGGTACTTGAGTTTGGCCGGGCGATCTTCGTCCAGATCGATGCGGGTGATGCCGGTGTTGTTGTGGTCGATCAGCATGCGGTAGCGATCCGGCGGCGGCAGCTCCTGGCCCAGCAGGACGCGGATCAGGCGGTCCAGGAACGCGCCGTGACTGACCAGCGCGACGGCGCTATCCGGCTGCGCGTGGGCCAGCGCGTGCAGCGCATCCGCCACGAGATCGGAAGAGCGTCGTGTAGGGAAAGAGTGTAGGATAGGGGGGTG
>CAZGYW010000299.1:0-4307 GCA_964530495.1 uncultured Anaerolineae bacterium | reverse complement strand
GCGATAATGAGCGGTGACTGGAGTTCAGACGTGTGCTCTTCCGATCTAAGACCGCGGGCTGGCGGCTGCGCCGGGGTGAGACCCTGGCTGCGGCGCTGGGCTGGGCGGCGCGCCGTGTGGCGCTGGATATGGCGGTGACCGAAGGCCAGCCGGCGGACGTGCAGCAAGTCGCCACCACGCTGGCCGAAGATGAGACGCTCTCCGGTGACTTGAAGGCGGCGTATGCGCGGCACGTCCTGGCGTTTATGCTGGCCCTGGAAGACTGGACCCACGCCGACACGATCGGGCGCCTGGCCAAAGAAGATGACGCCGTGGCGGAGGGCGCCGGTGCCTTGCTCGATTCGGCCTTGGACGAAGGCAAGGCCCGCGCTGTATTCAACCTCGTCAGCCACTGGGTGGATACCGGCCACGGCCCGAGCAGTTCCAACTGGCTCCGCCGCGCGCGCCAGGCGGTGCTGGCCCAGCTGCGCCAGCTCAGCGCCGGGCACGATGCCGCGGGCGCGGCCGATTTCCTGGAAGGCGTCAAGGGCGCGAATCCGGCCCTGATGCTGACACCTGCCATCCCGGAGATCATCGATTCCGTCCTGCCGCTGGCGAACGAGTCACCGGTGATCGCGGAGCGAACGCTGGTGCTGGCCGCGGAACACCTGCCCGCCAGCGCCTTCCAGATCGTCGCCCAGCGCCTGGATGTGACCGGGCAACTTCCCGCCCGTTTCCATACGCTGCTGACCCACCTGCAGCCCGGCCTGCCAACGGCGGCGCCCGCCGGCCTGCTGGCGGATGGGGCGGCGGCGTTTGGCGCGGCGCACGAGCTGGTTGTGCTGGGCCGGCTGACGGAATGGGCGTTGAGCCTTGACCGCCCTGACTTGCTGGACATTCGCGCCCTGGCCCGCCTGCTGGCGCTGGCTCAGTCGCCGCTGCAGTCACGGTTTGCCGATACCCTGCGCGCGGCGGTGGATGCCGTCAGCGCGTCCGGCATGCTGACCGTCCTGGAACCGCACGGCCCGCGCTTCCTGGGGGAGATTCTGCTGGCGCTGGGCGATTACCGGGCGGCGGTGGGCCTGCTGGAACGGGTTTCGACCACGCTGTTCCGGGGGGACGCCCAGGCCGAGTATGGCCCGTGGGTGAGCCGCCTGTTCGCGGAAACGCGCCTGCCCAACGCGACGCTGGTGGAAGCGGTGCAGACCATCACCCGCCAGGGGCTGAAGCCGGTGCCCACGGTGATGGCCTACCAGGGTGCCCTGACCGGGCGCGAGTTCGACACGACGCTGGAGCCGCTGGTGGAGGGTCTGACCGAGCGGCTGATCGCCGATGGCCATCTGGTGCGGCTGGTGGGGGTGGACCTGGGGCTGCGTCTGGTGCAGTTTTACGCCCGCAAGCAGGATGCCGACCGCGCCGTTTCTCTGGCGGCGGTGATCACCAACGCTCTGGAGGGGTCTGAGGAGGGTTTGCAGACCGTGGGGCGGCTGTGGGCCATGCTGAACTGGAACGACGACGTGCGGGAAGCTGCGCTGGAGTTGCTGCGGCGCTATGTGCGCCAGGTTCCGATAGAGCGTGCGCGGCGCCTGCCGGAGGTGGTGACACGCCGCCTCGGCCAGCACAATGGCGATATGATTCAGGCCACGGTGGTGATGAGCATCATCACCCGTGAGGCCGGGTTGGAAGGGCTGGCGGAGGACCTGCGCATCGCTTCAGGGCTGCTACTGGACATCGTTTCTACCTACGAGCAGGATAAGCTCCCGACGCTGCACCGCCTGCGCAGCGACCTGGATGGGCTGACGGGCGGGGTGACGGACGAAGAACTCGATCACATCGGCCAGGACTTCCTGGCGGTGGCACGCCTGGTGTGGGACCTGGGCGGGCAGGACCTGCGCATGCGCAACACGGAGCGCACCGCGCCGCTGCTCTCCAATACAGCCGCCCCGCGCACCGGGCTGGAGGCCCTGATCTGGCTGGGCGCGTACCTGAGCAAAGGCGCGCCGCTGATGCTGGAAACCCGGCGTGAAACGATGGCCCACCTGCTTGGCGACCGGTCGGTGAACATGATCCTGACCGAATTGGCGGTGACACGCTCTCTGCTGGAGCGGCTCGGCCAGGCATTTGGCCCCAGCCAGCCACGGGTGACGCTGCCCGCCTTCACCGCCGAGGTCGAGAGTCTGTGGGAAGGCATGCGGCTGTATGACCAGCGCCAGCTGGGGGTGGAGCTGGCCCGCAACGCCCAGGGCTTCCCGGCGCTGGTGCGGCGCATCGCGGAGAAGGGTAGCGACCGCGCGCTGGAGACTGGCGGGCTGGGGCGGAACCTGGAGCGCGCCCGGCGTGAGCCGCGCTCCGCGCTGGAGGCACTGCGCCTGCTCTACGGCTACTTCACCGGCCAGTTTTAGGGAGTGTTGAGTGTTGAATTTTGAGTTTTGAGTTGGTGTGAAGGGCGGATGGTGCGCGCCTGTTCGGGTGATCAGGCGCCGGGCGGTTCGCGAACCGCCCGTACACGACGACAAGGCAAGCTCAGCGGGTGACGGAGGGACTGTTCCTCTGTGGAAGGCGCGGCGCGCAGGTTTTATATGCGGGCCGCGTTTGTTTCAGCAGATCAACAGGGGGCGGCGGGATCGTCCGGGAACGCCGAAAGCTGGCGCTGGGCGGCCTCGCGCAGGCGGGCGGCGGTCAGACCGTCGGTGCCCCTGATCGGGGTCTCCGGGGCCAGGTGCGCGGTCAGGTCCAGGACGTTGCGCAGCTCGCGCCGGGCCTGGTCGCAGCGCCCGGCCGCCCGGTACAGCCCGGCCAGCGTGAAGCGCGGCAGCGGCCATTCGTTGCGTAAATAGATCGCGCGGCGCAGGGCGTCGATGGCGCTGGCACTATCCTCCTGTGCCTGGTGAATGAGGGCCAGCAGGTAGTAAACCTCCGGATAGGTGGGGTGGAGCGCGATGGCGCGCTGGCAATGGTACAGCGCATCCGTCCACTGCTGGCGGTCGGCGTGCCAGCGGCCCAGCTTGAACTGCTGTTCGGCTTCGGCACCCGGCGTATCCTCGACCTCCGGTGGCTCAGCGGCCGGCTCGGGGGCCAGGATGGGTGTGCGTTCGATGGGCGTGACGCCTGCGGCGGAGGCGGCGCGGAGCGGCGGCGGGCCGGAGGGCTTGCGGTAAGCTGTGGTGCCGCGCAGATTGTAGACGTCGAACGCGGCGAAGTTCGGGGGCGGGGGGTCAGCCGTGCCGACCAGCAGCCAGCCACCGGGACGCAGCAGTTCCAGAAATTGCTGGTAAATCCAGGGGCGCACCTGGCCCCCGAAGTACAGCACCACGTTGCGGCACAGGATCAGGTCAAGCTGGCGCAGGTAGTCCGGCGGGCGGCGGCAGCATTCCAGCAGGTTGGCTACCTCAAAGCGCACCATCGCCCGGATGGTATCGTGCAGCCGGTGGCGGTTATCCTCCCGGGTGAAGTACACGCCCTGCGCGTAGCGCGCGGGTTCCTCCCGGAATGACCAGTCGTGGTACACCCCGGCACGGGCCTGGGCGATCATGCCCTGGTTGATGTCTGTCCCGACGATGGAAGTGTCCCACTGATCGATATCAGGCAGCATCTCACGCAGCAGGATGGCTACCGAGTATGGCTCCTCGCCGGTGGCGCAGCCCGCGCTCCAGATGCGCAGGAGGCGGCTGCCGTTCTCGCGCCGCCGGGCAATCAGCGGCGGCAGGAGGGTCTCCCGCAGCGCATCGTACTGGTCTGCCCCCCGGAAGAAGTGTGTCTCCCCGATGGTGACCGCGTCGATGACTTTTTCCCAGGCGAGTTCGTTGCCAGCCAGCAGGACCTCGTACAGCAGCTCCGGCGTGGTAGCGACGCCGGCCGCCTGGGGGTGGTAGCGCGTCGCATCCTGGATCATCTCCACG
Organism: uncultured Anaerolineae bacterium; assembly: GCA_964530495.1. Taxonomy (GTDB): domain Bacteria; phylum Chloroflexota; class Anaerolineae; order Aggregatilineales; family Ch27; genus CAZGYW01. The sequence goes on along the minus strand of CAZGYW010000299.1, from coordinate 429 downwards.
GCGCGCCACAGCCATGTGCCCAGGTCAGTGCGGCGCTGGGGCGGGAAGTCCAGGCCGGTATGGGTCAGGAGCAGGTCCCGGAACCGGGTATAGGTGTCGTCGGCTAACGGTGCGCCCATAAGCGCTTTCGATAAGTCCAGGCTACTTCTACGATGAACGCCCATTGTAGCACAACTGGCGCGGCGGCCCGCAGCCCGTCCGGTCGGCGCAGCTCTTACCCATTTCTGACGTGACACGCGGCGGGGCCGGGCGTCTAATAGAAGAAGATAACGAGTGGAACCTGTTCAGGAGCAGTGTTATGCCTGTGTACGATACGCCGTTGACGACTAACGACCAGAGCCTGGACCGCGTGCTGCGCGCCGGCCTGCCGGTCGCGCTGGTGATCAGATCGGAAGAGCACACGTCTGAACTCCAGTCACCGCTCATTAT
>CAZGYW010000298.1:0-4308 GCA_964530495.1 uncultured Anaerolineae bacterium | reverse complement strand
GAAGGGCATGGTCAGCGCCTGAAACCGGAACATCGACATGAAGATCGCCAGAATCGCGATGAAGACACCGGCCGTGAGCGCCACCTGGGGCAACCGGCGGAGGACGCTGCCTGTGGCCGAGGGCCGCCCCACCCACAACAGTTCTTCCCCTTCCAGCAACTCAGTTTCCAGCAGGTGCTGCGCCGCCTGGCCAATGCTATCGGTCATCGTGTTTCCCCTTCAGAGTTGCCAGATAACTGATTGTCACTATTTTCTACGAGTAATGTGAACTTTGGTTGCGGGAATGAGTTTGATGGTTCATTATGGGATTATGTACAAAAATAGCTGGTCATGCTATAGTATTAAATAGTCGGATAAATCGGATTAATCTGAGGAATGGTGTGGCTGCTCTGAACGGCGCTTCTGACCTGCTGGCGTATATGGTGCAGCACCGGCTGCAACCCGGCGATTCGCTGCCGACCCTGGCCGAGCTGGGCGCCGAGCTGGGCATCAGCGTGAGCAAGCTGCGCGAGCAACTGGAAGTGGCGCGCAGCCTGGGCCTGGTGGATGTCCGTCCGCGGGCGGGCATCCGGGTCAGGGAGTACAGCTTTCTGCCCGCTGTGCGCCTGAGCCTGCTGTATGCGCTGGCGATGGATCGCAGTAGCTTTCGCGCTTTTGGCGACCTGCGGATCAGCATCGAGGCGGGGTTCTGGCGGGAAGCGGTCAGCCGCCTGCAACCGGAAGATCATGAGCGGCTGCGAGCGCTGCTGCGCCAGGCGCGACACAAGCTCAATGGCACCCCGGCGCGCATCCCGCACCACGAGCACCGCGAGTTCCACCTGGCGATCTTTTCACGCCTGGAGAACCCATTTGCCACGGCGCTGCTTGAGGCGTTCTGGGACGCATACGAGGCGGTGGAGTATCACGTTTACGCGGATATTGCCTATCTGCGGGAGGTATGGGCCTATCACGAACGCATCACTGAAGCGATCACTGCCGGGGATGTAGACGGCAGTCTGGCCGCGTTTCTGGAGCACACGCGGCTGCTGCGCTACCGTGATATGCCAGGTAGTGAGCATCCTGTTGTGGTTGAGTTTGGTTCGACAGTGGAGTGAACGTCGGCGGGCGCGCAGCGGCCCGCCGTGTATATACCCGGCCTGAAGGTAAGGCGGAGTGAGGAGTTCTTCATGAGCGTAGTGGAAGCCAGGGCCGCCAGCGGGCAGGCCCAGAGCCAGCAGATTGTCAATGACTTCTCGATTGTGGTGGCGACGGAGAATGGGTCCGGCAGCCAGACGGCCAATAACGTCCTGGTACGCGCCATCTTCAAGATGGGCATTCCCGTCAGCGGCAAGAACCTGTTCCCCTCCAACATCAAGGGGCTGCCGACCTGGTTCTGGATCCGCGTGAGCAAAGACGGGTATACCGCCCGCCAGGAGCGCGCCGCGATCCTGATTGCCATGAACCTGGCGACGATCGCGCAGGACCTGGAAAGCGTCGTCCCCGGGGGAGTGGTGTTCTACCCGGATGACTGGCGGGTGACGCTGCCGCGCACGGACCTTACCTACTACCCGATGCCGGTCAAGCAACTGGTCAAGGATGTTGACGTGCCGTCCAGGGTGCGCGACTACCTGGAGAATATGGCCTACGTCGGGGCGGTGGCGGAGCTGCTTGGCATTCCGATTGAGAACGTCAAGGAGGCGATCAGCTTCTACCTGGGCGGCAAGGAGAAGGCGATCAAGCTGAACCTGGACGTGGTGGAAGCGGCCGAGCAGTGGGTGCGCGCCAACCAGCCCAAGCAGGATCCATATGTCGTTCAGCCGCTGAACAAGACCGGGGACATGATCATCATTGATGGCAATTCCGCTGCCGGGTTAGGGGCGGTGTTTGGCGGGGTGACGGTGGTGGCCTGGTATCCGATCACGCCCTCCACCAGCCTGATCGATTCCACCCGCGATTACCTCTCCGCGCTGCGGCGCGACCCGGAGACCGGCAAGGCGACCTTTGCCGTCGTGCAGGCGGAGGACGAGCTGTCCGCCATCGGGATCGTGCTGGGCGCGGGCTGGGCCGGGGCGCGTTCGATGACGGCTACCTCGGGCCCCGGCATCTCGCTGATGGCGGAATACGCCGGGCTGGGCTTTGCGGCGGAATTGCCGGGTGTGATCTGGGATGTGCAGCGGGTGGGGCCCAGCACCGGCCTGCCGACCCGTACTTCGCAGGCCGACCTGCGCTTTGTCTACTTCCTGGGGCACGGGGATACGCGCCACATTGTCCTGCTGCCGGGTACGATGGAGGAGTGCTTTGAGTGCGGTTGGAAGGCCTTTGACCTGGCCGAGCACTTCCAGACGCCGGTCTTTGTCCTGATCGACCTGGACATGGGTATGAACTACTGGATGAGCCGCAAGTTCGACTATCCTGACCAGCCGCTGGATCGCGGCAAGGTGCTCACCGCCGAGGACCTGGAGCGCACGAAGACATTCGCCCGCTACCTGGATGTGGATAACGACGGGATCGGGTACCGCACACTGCCCGGCACCGACCATCCACTCGCCGCTTACTTCACCCGCGGGACCGGGCATAACGAGTACGCGCTGTACAGCGAGCGCCCGGAGGACTACGTTAACAATATTGAACGGCTGCGCCGCAAGCACGATACCGCACGCAAATTCGTGCCCGGGCCGCTGATCGACCGGGTGGGAAGCAAGACGGCGGTCGTGTGCTACGGGTCAGTGGAGTCGGCTATTGTGGAAGCGCGCGACCTGCTGCGCGACCAGCACCAGGTTGAGTTTGACTACATGCGCGTGCGCGCCCTGCCGCTGACCCAGGAAGTGCTGGACTTCGTTGGCGAGCATGAGCGTGTCTACGTGGTGGAAAACAACACGGACGGGCAACTCTGCCAGATCATGCGCCTGGAGATGCCGCAGCACGCGACGCGGCTGATCCCGGTCGCCCACCTGGACGGACTGCCGCTGTCGGCGAATTTTGTGGCGGAGCGGTTGTTGGAAGAGGAGCGTAAGTAACCATGGGCGTCAGCAGAACCAATCCCATCGGCCTGACCAAGGCGGATTACAGCGGCAGCAAATCGACGCTTTGCCCCGGGTGCGGCCACAATTCGATTTCCAACCAGATCATCACCGCGACCTACGAGCTGGGGATCGACCCGCATACCGTGGTCAAGATGAGCGGTATCGGCTGTTCCAGCAAAAGCCCGGCCTACTTCCTGGGGCGCTCGCATGGGTTCAACGGCCTGCACGGCCGGATGCCCTCCGCGGCCACCGGCGCGGTGCTCGCCAACCGGACGCTCAACTGCATCGGCGTCAGCGGGGACGGCGACACGGGCAGCATCGGCCTGGGGCAGTTCAAGCACATGGTGCGCCGCAACCTGCCGATTGTGTACATCGTGGAGAACAACGGCGTCTACGGCCTGACCAAGGGCCAGTTTTCCGCCACCGCTGATCTGGGCCAGACGCTCAAGAAGATCGGCACCAATGACCTGCCGCCAATCGACGTCTGCCTGGAAGCGCTGGCCGCCGACGCGTCGTTTGTGGCGCGGTCGTTCTCCGGCTCGGCGAAGGAAGTGGTGGAGCTGCTCAAGGCGGCCCTGCACCACCACGGCACGGCGGTGATTGACATCGTCAGCCCGTGCGTGACCTTCAACAACAGCCCGGATTCGACCAAGAGCTTTGAGTACGGTAAAGAGCACGTCAGCCCGCTGCACGATATCACGTTCATCCCGCTGGCCGAAGAGATCATGCTGGACGATCTTGAGGAGGGCAACGGTCACCGCCCGCGCGAGGTTGAGCTGCATGACGGCACGGTGATCCGCCTGCGGGCCCTGGCCGTGGACTACGATCCCACCAACAAGATCGAGGCGATGCGTGTTCTGGAGCAGGCGCACATGAACCAGGAGTTGCTGACCGGCCTGATCTTCGTTGACCGGGATCGCCCGTCAATGATCGACTCGCTGCATCTGGTGGATACGCCCCTGGCGCTGCTGGAGGAACAGGCTGTCCGGCCCGGGCCGGAGGCGCTGGACCGGATGATGGCCCTGCTCTAGGGCCGGCTGATGGCAACGAAGCGGCTCCTTTCGGGGCCGCTTTTTCGTAAGGCAGGGATAGTAGGTAAGCAGGGCGGTGGAAGCATGCGCAGGGCGAATGATGGGCGCTGGCCGGTGCGGGCGGATTTCGCGGAAGGGTGTCCGCCGCCGCTGGACCCGTGGGCGACCGGCGGTGGGCAGGTGACACAGGCGGACGGGCGATTGCTGCTCTGCCTGCCGGGTGTCACGCAGGCGGGCTACGCCGATGCTCAGATCAGCGCGGAGGCGGGCTGGGA
>CAZGYW010000297.1:0-4318 GCA_964530495.1 uncultured Anaerolineae bacterium | reverse complement strand
CGGCGGTGGTGGCCTTCGGCGGAGTCGGGCTGCTCGTCGTGATGATCGCCGCCAACCTGCTCACCGGGGTGCTCACCGACAGGACGGCCGCCGTCCTGACCCCGTTCCTGCTGTTGCTGGCCGGGTACGGGCTGGCCGGCCTGCCGGGCCGGGCCGGGCACGTGCTGACTGCCGCCGCCGTGTTCGTCCTGCTGGTCACACCGGGGAGCATCCAGCCCAGCCTGCCGCTGGACGCGGCCGCCTCCGCGCTGGCTGCCAACTACTCACCCGGAGATGTGATCGTGCTGGAGCTGGGCTGGGACGACCGGGCGGCCGCTTACGAGCTGGGGCTGGTCCTGCCCCCGGATGCGGAGATCATCGCCACTCTGCCCTGGGTGGATCACATCGGGCGCGCCGAGCCGGCCCTGCCGCACGTCCAGCCCCGGCTGGCGGAAGCGCGGCGGGTCTGGGTCGTGCAGTGGTTCCAGGCGCCGACCGTGCTGCCCTACCTGGATGACCCGGCCAGCGGCTTCCGGCGCGTGATCACGCGCACGGTCCCGGTCGGGGCGGACTACGCCGCGCAGTACCCGGAGCACCCGGTGATCACGGCGGCGCTGTTCGCGCGGGTGGACGCTGCCACCGCTGCCGATCTGGTGTTTGGGGACACCTTCACGCTGGAGCACGCCCTCCTGCCGGAGATCGTCACGCCCGGCGCGGCCCTGCATGTTGACCTGTGGTGGTCGGCGCTGGCCCCGCCCGCGCTGGACTACTCGGTCGGCGTCTTCCTGCTGGATGCGGAGGGGCGCATCCTGGCCCAGCATGACGGGCCGCCGGGCGGGGAACCGACCATCGCCTGGCCGCCGGGCGCCCTGCACTTTGACCGCCACACACTCGCTGTTCCCGCCGGGCTGCCGCCGGGCGACTATGCGCTGGGTGTCAGCGTGTACTGGTACGGGGACGGCGTTCCCCTGGCGGTGGCGGACAGCTCGGTCCCGGCGATCCTCGGCCATGTGACGCTCCCACCGGGCTGAGCAAACGATGAGAAATCCGCCCTTGGCCATGTAGAATTGCTATACTCAGAGCAGGTTTATCGGATTTTGATGGGAAAGGCGGGCGGTATGGCGCACGAAATGGCGACCCTGGGCGGCGGGTGTTTCTGGTGTCTGGAAGCGGTCTATGACCAGCTCAAGGGCGTGACGGATGTCGTTTCCGGCTACGCGGGCGGGAGCGTCCCCAACCCGACCTACGATGCCGTGTGCACCGGGCGGACCGGGCATGCCGAAGTCGTGCAGATCACGTACGACCCGGCGATCATCACCTTCGGCGATCTGCTGGACGTGTTCTTCACGATCCACGACCCGACGACGCTCAACCGCCAGGGCGCGGACGTGGGCACCCAGTACCGCTCCGCCATCTTCACGCATGACGAAACACAGAAGACCATTGCCGAGCAGAAGATCCGGGCGCTGACCGAAGCCGGGCTGTGGCGCGACCGGATCGTCACGGAGGTCACGCCGCTGGAGGTGTTCTACCCCGCGGAGGATTACCACCAGGAGTACTTCGCCAGCAACCCGTTCCAGGGCTACTGCCGGGTCGTGATTGAGCCGAAGGTGGCCAAGTTCCGCAAGCAGTATCTGGATCGCCTGAAGGCGTAAGGCTGGCGCGCGTTATTCTGTGGGCCTGGCCGGGGGCGCCGCCAGTTGCTCGGCCAGGCGGGCGGCCAGCGCCGCACGCGCCTTCGGAGTCAGGCGGTAGCTCTGGCCCCAGCCCCACCCGTGGCGCTCCAGGAGTCCGGCTTCCGCCAACGCCTGGAGCCTGGCCCGTCGTTCGTCTTCCGGCAGGTCCAGGCCGCGCGCCTGCCGCCGGGTGGAGATCGCCACGTCGTCCAGCAGCAGGGCGGCCAGTGCTTTGAGCGTCGCGTCGGGAACGGGGGGCGGGGCCGGTTCCGCTTTCGGCGCCGGGGCATCCTTGACCGTGTAGACGCGATCCAGGTCCTTGAGGGTGCCCATCACGCCGGTGAACGGGGCCAGGATGGCATGGATCGCCCCGGCCCGGCGGCTGAGGTCCTTCCACAGCGGGTTGAGCACATCCCGCCCGTAATCCACCGACCACAGCCGCTGCTGGAGCAGGACGTGCTGCATCTGCTGGTAAGGGGCCACCGCCGCTTTGAACCCGCCGCGCTCCAGCGCCTGCTGGAACAGCTCCAGCCCCTTGATCGTGGACTTGAGCGACTCCTCCAGCGTCCGGGCCGTCTCCCGGACTTCCTTGATGCTCATGCGTTTGTCAGCCATTACGCTTGCTCCCGGGTCGTCTCACCCGCCACCACGCGCAAAAAAACCCGGTGCGCACCGGGGCGCTCGCTGTACAATGCGCGCCCGCTGCCGCCGGGTTCTCCAGATCGTAAGACCTGCTTACCCCTGCTCCGGCTGGCTGTCACGGATCGCCTGGTCCATCATGCCGAACAGCTTCTCCAGGCCCAGCGGCAGGTCGGCCTGGCCCATCGTCACCTCCACTTCCAGGTGGAAGCTGCCGCGCATTTCCTGATCTTTCGCGCCGGAGGAGGCAACCGGTTTGGCCACCAGGTCGTACTTGAGCGGCTGCAGCCGGTCGACGATGCTCAGGCGGCTGATGTTCGTGGCCAGCGCGGCCCGGCTCACAGCGGGGGTGGCGGTGGAGGCTGCCGCACTCGGCGCCGGGGTCGCCTTGTTGGTCTGGGCGATGTCCGTGATCTGGGCGGCGAACTTGAATTTGGCATCCTTGACCTGCAGCGACGGGATCGGGACGAGTGACAGCACGGGCACGGAAGCCGTGAACTCCGCCAGCTCGTTGTTGTGGTCCAGCTTGCGGTACTTGAAGTCCGCCATGCGCAGCTTGCCGGCATCCACATTATCCTCCCCGGTCTGTTCGTTCCTGGGGGGGATGAAGCCGACGGTCTCGATGAAGTCCAGCGTGGCACGGGCGGCCTGCGCGTCCGCCTCGACGATGGCCACCAGCGTCGCGCCGATCAGGTCGTGCAGAGGCAGGGAGCGAATGCCCTGAATGACGTCTGCCATAGTTGTTTACTCCTTGTGTGCCGCTATTCGGGTTGCAGACGCCGGACCGGCTGGCCATCCACTTCGCCGACTTCCGTCCAGGCGTAGTTGCGGATCTCGGTGACGATGCTCACATGGGAGAGGATGGTCTCCGGCACGTCGGCCAGGTCACCGCGCGTCACCGCCACATCCACGCTGAACGTGCCGGTTCCGGCATTGCTCACAGCCTGCTTCAACTCCTGCACGAACCCGGCGACGGCCGGGGTAGTGGTCGAGGTGACGATCTCCCGCAGGTCACGCACGAGCGAGACTTTGCGCAGCGTGGCATAGAACGCCTCGTCCGCCGCCAGCGCGGCCAGCAGGTCGGCCTGCAGCTTCTTGAGCAGCGCGTCCGGGTTGCCCTGCAGGGTGGCGGCCAGCGCGGACGAGTCTCCCAGGATGGCGCTCTGGGCGGCGTCGGCCAGTTTGGCCGGCAGGTCCAGCCCGCGTTCCTTGAGGATCGCCTCCAACTGGTCACGCTTGGGATTCTCCAGCACCACTCTGGCGAACACCTGCTCGCCGAGCTGCCCGGCCAGCCGGGAAACCGCCACCCTGACGAGTGAGTCGGTATCCACCGGCTTGTGTTCGACACTGTTCACCGCGAAGTTGAGCTGGATCGACGCCTGCTTGATCTCCACGCGGGGTACAGGGAAGTTCACCAGAATCGGGTCATTTGCATAGTCAATACTGATGTCCCGGGAAAACGTATCGCTGAGCACCCGTGATTGGGCGACATCCCTCAGGATCGCTCCCAGAACCTGTGTGAGTTCGGCCATAATCCCTCCAGGTCGCTTGCGCGACGGCACAAGAGTGGCGCAGGAGCGCCTGCGACGCCGGGCCGGGCGCCTACAGGCGAATCGTGATCTCCAGGCGGGCGATCTGCTGTTCGGGCAGCGTCGCAAGCTGCGCCCGCTCAAAAACAACACGCGGGTCGATGCTGCGCAGGAGCACCATCGCCTCCGGCAGGCGCACCGCCGGGATCGCGAGCGTCGGGTGCAGGGCGTCCGCGTGCAGCCGCAGCGTGCCGGTGGCTGGGTCATAGGGGATGGAGAACGTGATCTCGCGCAGGGCAACACCGGCCAGCCCTGGTTGCGCGGTCATGGCCCGCAGGCCATCCACCGTGTCCAGCACAAAGCGCGCCAGGGCGCTCAGTTCATCCGGCATGGTCACTTGCTCCTACCAGGGGCGTCCGGCCGGCAAGCCGCCCCGCAGGGCAGACCCACCAGATCGGAAGAGCGTCGTGTAGGGAAAGAGTGTAGGATAGGGTG
>CAZGYW010000296.1:0-4325 GCA_964530495.1 uncultured Anaerolineae bacterium | reverse complement strand
ACGAGATAATGAGCGGTGACTGGAGTTCAGACGTGTGCTCCTTCCGATCTCCAGGCTTTGATCATGCTGCGCATCGTCTCCTGGCTGGTCCTCTCATCGGAGCACCTGCGGGCAGTAGGTGTTCCAGTAGACAAACCCGCCGCACGAGTCGTAACAGGCGCTGCGATAGCAGTCCACAGTGGGGTATTCCGACCCCAGGTCCGGGCAGCGCGAATCGCCCGGGCAGGTAAACGTCTCGTCCGGGCCCTCGGAGCAGATGATCACGTCCGGCTCCGGGATGCAGGCCTCCTCCTCCTCGATGTGGCAGGTGGCGGGGTCCCACAGGCACACGCCCTCCGGGGAGAGGACGCACTCATCGGGGTTGTACGGACCGCAGGCGCTGCAGCTCCCGCAGGCGCCCCAGCCGTCGCCCTCATCCGGCGGCCCGGAGCCGGCACAGGTGGCCGGGTCCCACAGGCACTCCCCCGCGGGTGAGAGCACACACTCATAGGATTCATACCCGCACGTGGTGCAGCTTCCGCAGGCGCCCCAGCCGCTGGAGGCCGGTTCCGCCGGCGGTTGTGGAACCCGACGCACGGGGGTCCACACCCGGCATGCCGGCGCGGGGACGACCTCCACCTTCTGGCAGGCTTCTTCCGTAAGGATAATGACGTCGCGCTGCGGGACCCACGCCTGCTCGATGCGGGTCAGCCTGAGCTGCCACCACCATTGGCCGCCGGACTGGGCCTGGCCGATGACCGGCAGCGGCACCTCCGTGAGCCAGAAAGCCACCACCGGGCAGGCGGTGCTCGGCCCGCTGCGAATCTCGATGCCGATGCCTTCCACGCCGACCAGGCATTGCTCGTCGTCGGGCGGTGGGTCGGATTGGGCCTGGGATGGGTAGGACGGGGCACCGGCGGCGGCGAGGACGAAACAGCACATCACAACCAGAAGCAACTTTAACCCGCGTAAGTCAATCATCGTCTTCCCCCCTGAAGAACTTTTCTCTTATCATACACCGATTCTCGGGAGGGGAGTGCGCCGGCGCACGGAAAAGCAAACGGCGCCCCGCAGGTTCAGGGCGCCGTTGTGCCGTGGAAAAGTGGTCGTGATCGGGGGCGCTACGCCCCGTTGTCCTCCGCCGGGGCATCCATCAGCATCCCTTCCAGGATGCGCTCCAGAGCCATCGTGTGGCTGCAGACTCCCCGGGTCTGGAAGAAATTGCAGGTGCAGGACCATACGCCGTGATCCTGCCGGACCGTGTGGTTGCTGTTGTCGCCGCTGAAGGCGACCTCGAACGTAATGAACCGCATCCGGTCCCGCTGCTCTGCGTAGCGTTTGGCCTTCTCAATCTTCCCGATCATCCCGTAGTCCATCAGAGGCTCCTTTCATAACCGCATACGGCCGCATGCGGAACGAGCATGAAACAAAAAAGCACGCAGGCGCATTGCCTTCGTGCTTTTATCCGGTACGCCTCGGTATTTCCGCCAGAACTCTCATGAGCGTTAAGTCCTTGCCGAACCCTTGCTTACTGTGAGTATATAACCGCCCGGGTGAATGTCAAACCACGGTTCCCCTACGAACATATGAACGAGTCTGGCAGGCGAAGGGCGGGTGGGATGGCCGGCGGGCAAAAAAAGCATGGAGATGACGGGATTCGAACCCGTGACATCCTGCTTGCAAAGCAGGCGCTCTCCCGCTGAGCTACATCCCCATAGAGGTAATCAAGGTGGGGCTGACAAGACTCGAACTTGTGACCTCTCGCTTATCAGGCGAGTGCTCTAACCAACTGAGCTACAGCCCCATTGACGGGCGTTATCTTAGCCTAAGCCCCCCTTGATGTCAAGGGTTGCAGGCGCCGCGCGCAGGGCATCAGGCGGCCGGGCGCACCTCCACCAGCGCGGCGCGAACGACGTAGCGCCGGGCATAGTCGCCGCTGGCCGGGCGGTAGTCGTAGCAGGTCAGCAGGGTGAGCATTTCATCCGGCGTGCGGTAGGCGATCTGGATGTCTTCCGGGGTGACGATCAGGGTGGCGCTGACCTCGTAAACGTACACATGCCCCTGGTACTCGACGAAGATCGGCTCGCCTGCCGTGAGGTCATCCAGGGCGATGAACGGGCCGGGCGCGCGGCCGGCCAGCTCGTAATGGGCGCCGATCACGACATTGGTCCCCTCCCCCGGGAAGGCCGTGAGCTGCAGGTGGGCCGCCTGATGGGTGAGGCCGCTGAAGTCCCAGGTGTCGCCCCGGATCAGGGCTTCCTGAACGGCCACTTCCAGGTCGATGCCGGGGATGCGCAGCGTGAAGTCCGCCGGGCGGGGTGCCGCGCTGCCGCCGCCGCCCAGCGCGGGCAGGGTGGTGGGCATGGCTGGCTGCCCGGCGAGCATGACGAGCGCCAGGGTCAACAGCGCGAGCAGCAGCCAGCGCCGGCGAAGCGTTATGTGGGTTGGGGAAATGGTCATGGGTGGCCAGGTTGAATTGGTACGCAGTGTTGAGGAAGGATTGTCTCAACGCCGCTTCTTGATCGATGCGCTGATCATATGTGACCGGGCCATGTAAATCAAGATTGAATAAAGGAAATTTACCAAATTTTCACTTTCGTAAGGGTTTCTTTACAAATGTGGATCGGCTGCCGCCGGCAGCAGCCCCCGGCCGGGAGTCTTATCGTGCAATATAGTAGTCGTTTGTCATGTTTCTGAGTATAGTTGATTGTGTCACTCGTGAATTTCAGTACAATGAAGGTACACACCGTTCCTTTGCCGCGAGAACACCCTGACAAGGAAACCAGCCATGCAAACCTCCATAACAGACCCAACGCCCTCTACATTCGAAGAACATCACCCCCGTGTCGACGTCATCAAGGTTTCCGCCCGCTCCCGGTCAACGGCAGTCGCCGGTGCGATTGCCGGGGTCGTCCGCGAGCATAACCGTGCCGAAGTCCAGGCCATTGGGGCCGGGGCTGTCAACCAGGCCATCAAGGCGATGGCCATTGCCCATGGCTACCTGGCTGAGGATGGCATCGACGTGGTGTTCGTGCCGTACTTCACCGAGACGTCGATTGACGGCCAGGAACGCACCGCGATCCGGATCGTCGTCGAACCCCGTTAACGCACCGCGCCGAACCGGATGCGTATCGATCTGCACTCCCATTCCACCGCCTCCGACGGGGACTACTCCCCGGCGGAGGTTGTTGCATTGGCCCTGCGCCACCGCCTGGACGTGCTAGCCCTGACCGATCACGATACCACGGCGGGCCTGGAGGCCGCCCGGGCTGCCGCCGCGGGAACCGCGCTGCAGGTGCTCCCCGGCGTGGAGATGGCCACCGTCCAGGCGGACGGGCGCACCATCGATCTGCTCGGTTACTGCTTCGACCCCGCGGACGCCGCGTTTCAGGAGCAACTGGCGACCATGCGCGCTACGCGCATCGAGCGCGCGGCGGCGATGGTGGACAGGCTGGCCGGGCTGGGTCTGCCGATCCGCCTGGAGCGCGTGTTTGAGATCGCGGGCAAAGGCGCGGTGGGGCGGCCGCATGTCGCCCAGGCCCTGCTGGAAGCCGGGCACGTGGCCACCCGCCAGCAGGCCTTCGACCGTTACATTGGCAATGAAGGGCCGGCTTACGTCCCCCATTACGAGATCAGCATCGAGCGCGCGATTGCCCTGCTGCACCGGGCGGGCGGCGTGGCGGTGCTGGCTCACCCCATCCGCGTGCGGGCGCTGGCAGTCTTCGATGCTGACGATCAGACCTGGGCGCGGGAGGGCCATCCCACCCGGGTGCAGGCGCTGGCGGCGGCGATCGCGCCCTGGGTGGCGGCCGGGCTGGACGGGCTGGAGGTCTACTACCCCGATCACGGGCCGCTGTTCACGCGGGACATGCGCGTGCTGGCCCGCGAGCACGGTCTGATCATGACCGGCGGCAGCGACTTCCACCGCATGGAGGATGGCGCGATCCGGCTGGGGACGCAGGATGTGCCGGACGAATGCGTCCCGCAGTTGCTGGCGAAGGCGGCGACGTACCGGTAGGTCCTCACCCCCTGGCCTTAGTCGCCCCGGACGCTCCGGGCGAGACATGCCTCGTCCCTACCCGACTCCCACGCGCTTTTTCTTGCCTCTTGACTCCCTGCCACTTGCCTCTCGTGGGCGAGGCATGCCTCGCCCCTACCGCTTTCCGCTTCGACGCATGGACGCTTCGACGCTTCGACGCTGAAACAGGTCTATTCCGGCAGGGCGGGGGCGGGGAAGATCGTGTCGAAGACCTCCGGCGCATGTTCGCGCACGCTGGTGGTGGTCAGGGCGTTGGCCGCGCAGACCGCCCGGTACAAGCGCGCGCTGCGGCGCTCGGTGCGTTCCT
>CAZGYW010000295.1:0-4340 GCA_964530495.1 uncultured Anaerolineae bacterium | reverse complement strand
TATCCAGCACCAGGTTAACCCGCGGTTTAGCAGCAAACATCCTTCACTCCTCACTCATCGGGGCCGCGCGCCGTCAACGCACAATTGAAGGCGCGGTCGGCTCCCAGCTACGCAGGTAAGCGGTCAGCGCGGCGATGTCCGCCTCGGTCAGGCGCCCGCCCCAGGCCGGCATGGACGTGCCCTGCACCCCCAGCGCGATGATCTGCTGGATGGCGGCATCCGGCGTCTGGCCCAGGAACAGGGCGTTGTTGAGCGCCGGGGCCATCGGGGAGCCGAAGCCGGTCGTCCCGTGGCACTGCGCGCACAGCAGCCCATACAGCCACTGCCCGGTCGCCACCGCTTCCGGACTCATGTCGATGGCCGGGGCTTCCACCACGGGCATCGCCACGCCCGCCGCCTCGATCGCTTCCCAGTCGCGCAGGAAGCCCACCAGGTCGGTCACTTCCTGGTCTTCCAGGGCCGCGTCCCAGGAGGCCATCAGCGTGCCGGGCACGCCCTGGGTGATGATCCGCGCCAGGTCGGCATCGGCCAGGCGGGCGCGCAGCTCGGCGCTGTTGAGGGCCGGGGCCAGCGCGGAACCTTCGCCGTTTGCACCGTGGCAGGCCGCGCAGTTCTCAGCGTAGAGCATCAGGCCCGCGGCCAGCCCTTCGCCTTCCGGCAGGGCAGCTACCATGGCCAGCGTCTCTTCGCTCACTTCCACAACGGCCAGTGGCGGCGGGGTGAGGCCCAGCACCTCCACCCGCGCGGCGACCTGCGCCCAGTCACCGGTCTGGATCAGCGTCGTCAGCGCGCTGATCTCGGCGCCGGTCAGGATGCCGCCTTCCGCCACGCCGTAGGCCGCCATCGCGGTGTTGTAGCGCCCGCGCTCAATCGTGTTGAACAGATCTTCGGTGTCCATGCCGCGCACGCCGTCGCTGGCCAGCACCGGGAAGGCGCCCAGCCCTTCGCCCGCCGCGCCGTGGCACACCACGCAGTTGTGCGCGTACAGGTCGATGCCCTCGGCCACGGCCTGCGCCTCCAACCAGAGCGCGGCCTCGGCCTGGCGGGTTGGCTCGCGCAGGGCGACCGTGCCCACCGTCACCACAATCAGGAGCGTCGCCAGGAAGCCCATCCACATCATGTTGCGCGTCATTGTCGTGCCTCCTCAGGCGTACACCACATCATCCGGGCCGGGATGGTCGCGCTGGATCGGCGTCCCGGTATCGACCGTGATCTGCCCGTCCGTAATCACCACCGCGAAGCGATCCAGCGGGCGTGGGGCGGGCGGGTTGACCAGCTCGCCATCCATCTCAAAGGCCGAGGCATGGCACGGGCACACAAAACGCCCCTGCTCCGGGTCCCAGGGGACGGCGCAGCCGAGGTGCGTGCACTTGCGGTACAGGGCCAGGAAACCGCCATCCGCCAGCCGCACCAGGTAGAAGCGCCCGGCGTTGACCGGCGTCACACTGGCCAGCGGGTAGTCCTCCACCGCGCCGAGGGTGAACACCCCGCCGAATTCGCCTTCCAGAACCTTGGGGGCGAAGAACTGGAGGGCCATGCCGCCCGCTTCCACCAGGGCCAGCGCGCCCGCCGCGCCCCATGCCACCTTCAGGAAATCCCGGCGGGAAACCCCGCCGGATTCAGGAGCCGTCGTCATGCCAGCACCTCCCAGGGCCACAGCAGGGCCATGCCTTCGCCGCGGAACGCCACACCGATCACGGTCAGCACCACAAACGCCACCATCAGCAGCGTGAACACGCTCAGGCGCGCCTCGCAGCCGGTGGAGCGGAACAGGCGCCTGACCCCGGCGTAGTAGCCGATCACCAGCAGAAGCAACAGGGCCAGCGGCACCCACCCGTTGCTGATAATCGTGGGCAGGCTGGGCAGCCAGCCCGGCAGGTCCAGCCAGTATTCGTCCAGCACCACCAGCAGCGGCGTCGCCACCAGCGCCGTCAGCGCGCCGGTCAGCGCCATCCGGCGCCCCTTGCGGGAGCGGAACCAGATGCCCTCGGCGTCAATATCGAAATTCATGTAGGGAATCGCCACCAGCGCCACGATCGCCAGCCCGGGCACGATAATCGCGCCGAATGTCGGGTGGAAATGCAGCAGCAGTTCCTGAATGCCCATGAAGTACCAGGCGGCTTTGGCCGGGTTGGGGCTGTGGTCAGGGTTGGCGGCGGCTTCCAGCGGGGCATCCACCCAGGCGGCCCACAGCAGGATCAGGGCGATCATCACCAGCGCGAAGACCAGCTCGATGCTGACCAGGTGCGGCAGGGTCGTCACCCGTTCCACGCGATCCGGGGAAGGTTCATCCACGCCGCGCGGGATGCTGAGCGTATCCTTGCGCACGCGCCAGATGTGAAACGAGATGATGCCCATCATCAGCAGCGGGATGATCGCCACGTGCAGGCCATAGAAGTTGGTCAGGGTGGCCGCTCCGACCTCCGGCCCGCCCAGCAGCAGGTCGCCCAGGCTCTTGCCGATCACGGGGATGTACCCGAGCAAGCTGGAGCCGACCGTCACCGCCCAGTAGGCGAGCTGGTCCCAGGGCAGCAGGTAGCCGGTGAAATTGGCCGCCACCACCAGCAGGAGCAGGCTCACCCCCAGCACCCAGTTGAACTCCCGCGGCGGACGGTAGCCGCCGGTGAAGAACACGCGCAGCAGGTGCAGAAACGTCACGATCACCAGCAGGTTCCCGCTCCAGTGGTGAAGGTTGCGCACAAACTGGCCGAACCACACGTCGGTCTGGAGCGCGAGCATGTCGTTATAGGCGCTCTCCGGGGCGGGCGTGTAGACGAACATCAGCATCACGCCGCTCACGGCCAGCATCATCACCAGCAGGATGGCCAGCCCGCCCAGCCCCCAGGTGTAGGTGAACTTGAGCGTAGGCTTCGCCACTTTGCTGGGGTGGATGTGCAGGATCAGGTTGTTCATCACCACGCGCATCCGCCCGCGGTCATCGGCCGGCGGCAGCTCGTCACGCTGGATGGACTCGCGCACGCGGCGCGGCAGGCTCTCGGGTCGGGGGTCCTGGACGGTCATGGTCAGCCTCCTGGTGAGGGCGCGCTAGGAGCGCCCGCCACGGTACTGGCGCCCGCCCTGCGCGCTGCCGGTTGTCGTGTTGGCGGTGTAGATCAGGCTGCCGAACTCATCGCGCAGGTAGAGCGTGCCCGTGCCGTCGTCAAAGGTCACAATCCCGGCCTCGAACTGGCCGTTGGCCGCGTAGAAGCCGTTCACGGTGACCGCTTCCGGCACTACGAACGTGTAGCCCTGCGCCGTCCAGAAATCGACCTGGCCCAGGCCCACGCGTACCTGCTGGCCCGCCGCGGTCTGGATCGTAATCGCCAGTGGCTCGACGGCGGTCACGTTGCCTTCCAGCATTTCCCACTGGTCAACCGGGACCCCGGCTACCGCCTGGCCCTGCCCCGCGCCCTGCTGACCATTACCCTGCTGGCCATTGCCCTGCTGACTGTTACCTTGCTGCCCCGCCCCGGCATTGCCGGCACCCTGCTGGCCAGCGCCTTGCTGGCCGGTTCCGGCGCTGCCCGTGCCCTGCGTGCCTGCCGTCTGCCCGTTGCGACCCGGCCCGGCCCACAGCGGCCGTCCGTTGGGGTCAAGCAGCATCAGGCGCTCGCCGGTAGCCGTCTTGCGGACTTCGCCCGCCTTGAAGGCTGCGCCCTGCCAGAAGCCGAGCACCTCCACCGGGTCGCCCGCCGCGAAGCTCACGCCCTGCGCCTGCCAGAAGACCGGCTGCCCGAGCTGCAGCTGCAGCACCTGGCCATCGGCGGCGGTCACGGTCAGCGTGGAACCCTGCACGGCCGTCACCTCACCCTGGATCGTCACCCACTCGTCGGCGGCAACCTGCGGCTCGCCGGTCGCGCCAGCGGCGCCACCCGCGCCCTGCTCGCCATGGTCAGCGCCACCGGCCCACAGCGGCTGTCCGGCTTCCGTCCGGACGGCCAGCGTCTGGCCCGCGGCGGTGGTAACGGTCGCGGCATGGCGCTGCTCGCCGTTATCGAAGCCCTGGATCGTCACCGCGTCGCCCACAGCCAGCGTGACGCCCTGCGCCTGCCAGTAGGCGGGCTGGCCCAGTTCCACGTAGACTTCGCTGCCGTCCGCCTGGCGCAGCGTGAAGCCCGCGCCGATCTCGTCAAAGGCGACGATCGTGCCGCTGCCGGACCACGGTTCGCCAACCATCGCGGCGGCGTTGACCTGCTGGGTTTGCGCGGTGCCGGTCGCACCCGTCTGTCCATGCTGGTTGCCGCCCGGCGCGCCCACCGTCGCCGTCGGCAGGACGACCTGCGCCGCCACCTGCGTCGCCGGGACTACCGCTTCCAGCGGCGCGATTGTCTCTTCCGCCA
>CAZGYW010000294.1:0-4374 GCA_964530495.1 uncultured Anaerolineae bacterium | reverse complement strand
ACCGCCAGGTCGCCAAAATCGCCAAGAAAAGCATGCAGGGATTCACTGGCGTCCTTGGCGGCCTGGCGGTTGGTAACGGCAGTGCGTTGTCATGCATGATGGGCCGCAGTATGCTACCATACGGGCAGCCGGGCCGGGCTGATCCCTGCTCCGTCCCTCCTGCCGGATAGCGAAAGGCGTCCGCTATGTCGCGTGAAGTGTCGATGGGCATCGTCAGCGCCGGGATGTACCTCCCCGCGCAGTTCATCACCGCCGCCGAGATCGCGGCGCGGAGCGGGATCGAGGAGTGGGTGATCCGGGAGAAGTTCGGGATCAACCGCAAGACCGTCGCCGGGCCGGATGACCAGCCGAGCCGCATGGCGGTGCGCGCCGCGCAGGACTGCCTCTCCCGGACGGATATCCGCCCGGAGGAGATCGACGTCGTACTGTGCACGACCGAGGAGTGGAAAGAGTACCTGGTCTGGACGGCGGGGATCGACCTGGCTTACGAGATCGGCGCGACCAACGCCTGGGCGATCGACCTGCACATGCGCTGCTGCACCACCGTGGCCGCGTTCAAGATGGCCAAAGATATGATGATCGCCGACCCGGAGATCAACACGATCCTGATCGCCGGGGGCTACCGCATCGGCGACCTGATCGACTTCACCAAACACCGCACCAGCTTCATGTTCAACATCTCCGCCGGGGCGGGCGCGCTGCTCCTGCGCCGGGACTGGCCGCGCAACCACGTGCTGGGCGCGCACCTGATGAGCGACGGCTCGATGAGCCGCCACTGTATCGTCCCGGCCAGCGGCACCCTGCAGTTTCCCACCGATCAGGCCGTGGCTGACGGGCTGTTCACCTTCGACCTGGTGGAACCGGAGGCGATGAAGGACCGCCTGAACGCCGTCTCTATGGACAACTGGATGCACTGCGTGGACGAGGCGCTGCGCAAGAGCGGCTGCACCCGCGCGGACGTGCGCTTCCTCAACATGGTGCTGATCAAGCCCTCCGCCTACCGGGACATGCTCCAGCGCCTGGGGCTGACGGAGCAGCAGTCGGTTTACCTGGCGGATTACGGGCACGTGGGCGAGCAGGACACGATCATCAACATTGTGGAAGGGCTGAAGCAGGGCCGCCTGCAGGACGGCGATCTGATGGTGATGCTCGGCGCGGGGATCGGGTACGTGTGGGGCGCGGCCTGCGTGCGCTGGGGGCCGGGCGGGGGATGAAGGCCAACAAAACGATGCATGCTTGCGTATGAGTGCGGCACTGGATGGAACAAGGCTGGGTGCGCATCCGACCTGTACGGGCGGCTCGCGAGCCGCCCGTACAAATCCTCTGATCCCTCACGCTTGACACGGATAGAGTGCTCCCACCACGTTGTTCGATCCAGCGGCGCAACGTTGTTACTGGGATGTACCGTTTCGCTCGCGGGTTGCGCTTGCAGGATTGGCTCTGGTATTTGCTGACCCAAGGGGAGGTCTTCATGCGACTCAAGGACAAAGTGACCCTGATTACCGGCGGGGCTGCCGGGATTGGCAAGGCGACCGCGCTCCGCTTCGCGGAGGAAGGCGCGACGGTCGTGATCTGCGACGTGGCGGAGGAGGCCGGGCAGGCCCTCCTGCCGGACCTGGGGCCGGAGGCCAGCTTCTACCGGGTGGACATCAGCGACCGGGGGATGGTCCAGGCCTGGGTTGACCACGTGGTAACCCGCTACGGCCGGATCGACGCTCTGGTCAACAATGCCGGGATCGTGCGGGATAACCAGCTTGTCAAGGTCAAGGACGGCGAGCTGGTCAAGGAGATGCCGGAGGAGGACTTCGACCTCGTGATCCGGATCAACCTCAAAGGCGTGTTCAACGGCACGCAGGCGGTGGCCCCGGTCATGATCCGGCAGGGCGGCGGCGTGATCCTCAACGCCTCGTCCGTGGTCGGGCTGGACGGCAACTTCGGGCAGACCAACTACGTGGCGACCAAGGCCGGCGTGATCGGGATGAGCAAGGTCTGGGCGCGGGAGCTGGGCCGCTACGGGATTCGCGTCAACGTGGTGGCGCCCGGCTTCACCGCCACCGAGATGGTGACCGCCATGCCGGAAAAGGTACTGGACGGCATGAAGGCCCGCACGCCGCTGGGCCGCCTGGGGGAGCCGCGCGACATCGCCAACGCCTACCTGTTCCTGGCTTCCGATGACGCCAGCTTCATCTCCGGGGCGGTGCTGCGCGTGGACGGCGGCCTGGTGGTGGGGACGTAGGGGGGCACGATGAGCCTTGAGATGCACGCCGCCGACCTGCTCAGCACGCGCGCGCACCTGACGCCCGACCGGGTGGCGCTGGTCGAGCTGCACACCGGGCAGCGCTATACCTATGCCGAACTGAACGCCCGCGCCAGCCGGATCGCCAACGCCCTGCGCGGGCTGGGCGTGGAGCAGGGCGACCGGGTCTCGATCCTGGCCCAGAACAGCGTGGTCTACAGCGACCTGCTTTTCGGGCTGGCGAAGGTCGGGGCGATCTTCACGCCGCTCAACTGGCGGCTGGTGGCCCGCGAGCTGGCTTACATCGTCAATGACGCCGCGCCGAAGGTCCTGATCGTGGGGCCGGAGTACACGTCCGTGCTGGCCGCCATGCGCCCGGAGATCGACGTGCCGCACATCCTCAGCCTGGAAGGCGCGGCCATCGAGGGCGCGCCCGCTTACGAAGATCTGCTGGCGGCTGCGTCCGAGGCCGAGCCGCCCCGCCCGCCGCTTGCCGCGGAGGATACGCTGGCCATCCTGTACACGTCCGGCACGACCGGCCGCCCCAAAGGCGCGCTGATCCCGCACCGCCAGGTGCTGTGGAACTGCGTCAACACGGCGGTGAGCTGGGGCCTGACCGAAACCGACGTCGCCCCGATCTTCACGCCGATGTTCCACGCCGGGGGGCTGTTCATCTTCCTGACGCCGCTGGTCTACCTCGGCGGGCGGGTGGTCGTTGCCCGCTCGTTTGACACGGATGCGACCCTGCGCGCCATTCAGGATGAGGGCTGCACCGCCGTGCTGGGCGTCCCGACCCTGTTCCAGATGTGGCGCAACAGCCCGATCTTCCCGGAGGTGGACCTCAGCCGGGTGCGGTTCTTCATCAGCGGCGGGGCGCCCTGCCCGCCGGCGCTGATCGAGTCGTGGCGGGAGGCGAAGGGCGTCCCGTTCCGGCAGGGCTACGGGCTGACCGAGGTCGGCGTCAACTGCTTCACCATGACGGACGACGAAGCGGCGCGTAAGATTGGATCGGTGGGCAAGCCGATTTTCCACAGCAAGATGCGCCTGGTGGACTCCGACGGGCAGGATGTGGCGGTGGGCGAGCCGGGCGAGCTGTGGATCTGGGGGCCGCATGTGTGCACCGGCTACTGGCGCAACCCGGACGCCACCCGGGAGGCGCTGCGCGACGGCTGGTTCCGCACCGGGGACATTGCCCGGATGGACGCTGACGGCTGCTACACGATCATTGGCCGCGCCAAGGACATGATCATCAGCGGCGGGGAGAACGTGTACGCGGCGGAGGTGGAAACCGTCTTCCGCCAGCACGCGGCGGTGCAGGATGCGGCCCTGATCGGCATGCCGGACGAGCAGTGGGGCGAGGTCGGGCTGATGATCGTCGTCCTGCGGCCGGGGCGCAGTGTGTCCGAAGCGGCGCTCAAACAGTTCTGCGAGGGGCGCCTGGCCCGCTACAAGATTCCGAAGAAGATCGTGTTTGCGGAGGCGCTGCCCTATTCGCCGTACGGCAAGGTGGTCAAGGCGGACCTGCGTAAGCAATACCTGGGCGAGTGAGGGGCGGAGAAAGGAGCCGGACGATGCCAACCGTGACTGTGAACGGCGTCAATCTGTATTACGAGGTCAGCGGGGAAGGTGAGCCGCTGGTATTGATCGCCGGGCTGGGCTACGAGCTGTGGCAGTGGCACCGCATGGTCCCGCTCCTGGCGGCGCGGCGCAGGGTGATCGCCTTCGATAACCGCGGGGTGGGCCGCTCGGACGCGCCGCCCGGCCCGTACACCGCCCGCATGCTGGCCGACGATACCGCCGGGCTGCTGGCCGCGCTGGGCATCGAGCGGGCGGCGGTCCTGGGGCACTCGATGGGGGGCTTCGTGGCGCAGGAGTTGGCCCTCAGCTACCCGGCGCTGGTCAGTAAGCTGATCCTGGCGTCCACCAATTTCGGCGGGCCGCGCCACGTGCCGATCACGCCGGAAGCGATGGCCGTGCTCTCCGACATGGCCTCCGACCCGATCGAGCGCCTGCGGCGCGGGATCGCGGTCAGCACCGCACCGGGCTTCGCGGAGGCCAACGCCGCCTTCGTGGAGGAGTGGGCGCAGTTCCGCATCCAGCACCCGCTCAACCCGCTGGGCTACCAGGCCCAGCTGATG
>CAZGYW010000293.1:0-4377 GCA_964530495.1 uncultured Anaerolineae bacterium | reverse complement strand
CCATCCACAACCAGGTACTCGATCTGCGCGGAGCCAGCGTAGGTAAAGCCGAGCTCCTGCGCCCGGCGCAGCAGGCGCGGGATGCTGCGCAGCTCGGCGATGTCGGCGCGAACCTGTTCGTTTTCGCGCACCAGCCGGTCGCGGTAGGCGCGCAACTCCTCATTCTGGCGCCCGGTGGTCGAGATCGTCGTGACCTGGGCCAGGTACAGCGCGCCGATGATGATCGCTACGATCAGCACCAGGGCGGCAATCGCCGCCAGTTGTGACTGACGCCGCCACGGCGCGGCGCGCAGGGCGTGCTGCCAGTCAGGTTGTTGGGATCGCTTTTCGTGAGTCATGTCGTCAACTTGAATGCCAACCCACAGAGCACACTGAATTCATCGCTGAGCTATCGTCGCCATCCCCGCATAATAGAAGCTGTCGCGCCAAAGCGCAATCCCCATCGCTGTATCCAGACTATCTGCAGGATAGAAGTCGTAATGCCGCTGAAAATACGGTGCGGATTGGATGGCCTCGATCAGCCCGCCATAATCCGGGTGAGGCATGATAATCAGATCAGGCTGGCGATTCTCAAAAAAGCGAACGCCGTCGAAACCATCTCGCGCAATTTCGGGATCGTTAAGCCCGGACAGATCGATGATCGTCCAGCCTGGCCCCATGATCCCCGGCAAGCCGACCTCGGTCGCGGCGACCACCAGCTGATCGGACAGGGCGGCGAACTCCGGCAGGCGGAACCAGTTGGCACGATACCAGTCATTCTCCGGGGCATAGTACAGCCCAGCGGGATCAAGATGCCTGGTCCGGCCCAGCCCGGGCACCAGCGCCAGAATATCCATCCCCAGCAGGATCACCAGACTGCATACCACACCCGCACCCAACACAAGCTCAACACGCTGCACCAGGCGGGTCTGGCGAATCCGCGGCCGCAGATCGTCCCGGTACCCGGCCAGGAGGCTGGCAATACTCCGCCCGGCCAGCAGCACCAGCACCGGCAGCAAAGGCTGGTAGAAACGGGCAAAAAAGTACATGATCTGCAGCACAAAAAACAGGTAATACAGGGCAAACAGAACAGCCGCCAGCAACAACCCCTTTTCGACGGCTGTGCAGCGCCGCCAGAAACGCCGGCGATACACCACAAGATTGAGGCCGATCGGCAAGAGCAGCAGCCCGTAGCCGGAGGCAAACTGCAGCAACTGCTCACGGGGTACCGCTGCATACGCCGCCAGATTGAAACCGTCGTAATTCGCCAGGCTCTTGGCAAAAAACGGCAGCGGCAGCGGCGTGCCGAGCAGCACAGCTGCGAGAGCCATCTGAGCGGCAGTCAGGCCGACGGTCAGCGCCAACACCTGCACAGCCGCCCGCCGGACCGCGGCCTCCCGCGCGAATCCGACCACCACCAGGGGCACCAGCCAGGTAAAGAGCAGGAGATCGGGGCGCGCGGCAAAGGCCAGCCCGCCGATTACCCCCATGGCAATCCGGATTGCGAGGCCCGGTGCCTGCTCGAATCTTCGCGCCACGATGATATACAGCGTGACATAGGCCATGGCAAACAGGGTGTCCATGCCGCCGACGAAGTGAAGGTAAAAGGTCGGCCCGGCCAGCATCAGCGCCACAACCACGTAGGCCCCGATGACTGCGTGCTCCCGCCGGCCCGCAACATCCCCCAGCATCCCGGCTACCAGTCCCAGAAACAGGATTCCGCTCACAACGCTGGAAGCGACGGCGAGGACAATCGGGCTGTCAAATGCCAGTCGCAGTGGGACCACCACGGCCAGGAACAGCAATGAGGTCAGGCCGTACGTGGGAGGGCCACCCGGATTCCAGGCCAGCACGCCGTGGTTCACCAGATTGCTGGCATAGCGCACAAACATGTAGGAGTCGTCCCACACCGCCCGCCCGTCAAGCGACACAGCCACACGAAGGGCCAGGGAGGCACTGCCAAGAACCATGATCAACAGCGCGATAGCGATGATCGCTCTGTCGCGCAGGCGCTGGCGTGTCACTGTCGCGGTTGGCTGCAACTCCTGGCTCATCCGCTACAACCTCTCGACTGCCCGCAGCCGGGCGCTGCGGCTGCGGGGGTTACGGGCAATCTCGTCCGCCGCCGCCGTGACCGGCTTGCGCGTCACCAGCCGGACGCTGGCCCGGTGCCGGCAGGTGCAGATCGGCTGCTCCGGCGGGCAGATGCAATCCGTGCTGACCAGGCGGAACGCCTGCTTGACAATCCGATCCTCCAGACTGTGAAAGCTGATCACCGCCAGCCGCCCGCCCGGCCGCAGCAGGTCCACCGCCTGCGGCAGCACGCGCTCCAGCGCGCCCAGCTCGTCGTTGACCGCGATCCGCAGCGCCTGAAAAGTGCGCGTGGCCGGGTGGATCTTCTCCGCGCGCCGCTTCGGATAGACGGCCTCCACCGCGGCGGCGAGCGCCGTCGTGCGCTGGAACGGCCGCCCGCGCACAATCGCCCGCGCGATCGGGCGCGCCAGACGATCCTCACCATAGTGCCAGATCAGGTCGGCCAGCTCCGCCTCAGGGTACGTATTCACAATCTCGGCGGCGGTCGGCCCGTCGCCGTCCGGGTTCATGCGCATGTCCAACGGCCCATCCTGCATAAAGGAAAAGCCGCGTGCCGGGTTATCCAGGTGCATGGAAGAAACGCCGATATCGAGCAGGATCGCATCCGCGGCGCGGATGCCGTGCGCCGCCGCCAGGGCCGCCATCCGGTCAAACGTACCGTGGACGAGCGTGGCCTGTTCCCCGAACGGAGCCAGCCGTTCCGTCGCCAGGGCCAGCGCCGCCCGGTCCTGATCGATGCCCAGCAGGCGTCCGGTTGGTCCGGCGGCGGCCAGCAGTGCGGCCGCATGGCCGCCCGCGCCCAGCGTGCCGTCAATGATGACCGCGCCGGGCTGAACCGCCAGCGCAGCCAGCACCGCCTCGAAGAGCACCGGGATATGGGGTTGGGTGGCATCCTGATCGGGCATCGCGGCTCCTTCAGCGCAGCGCCTATGATACCACCCGGCCACAGCATGGCCTATCCCCGCCCGGTACCGGCCACCCGTCGCGCTGTGCGTTCCCGGCTCTGGACTGTACAATAGGAGCCTGCACAGGCCACCGCGCCGGGAGACGCTCTTCGGATGAAACGCGACCGCAGCCTGCCGATCTTCATCGCGTTCCTGCTGGTATTCTTCGCGACCCGCATTGCCGCCGCGGAGTTGTTCCCGATCTTCATCGACGAGACCATCCACATCGAATACGGGGAGAAGATGCTGGAGACCGGCTCCCCGATTTATGCCGACATCGGGCGGCTCTTCACGATCTGGTGGCTGATCCCGTTCCAGCCGGCGGCCAGCGCCCCGGTGTGGATCGCCCGCGTCGCGATTGTGCTGCTGACGCTGCCCGGCGTTGCGGCGCTGCTGGCGCTGGGCCGGGCGGCGTTCCGCATCCGGGGAATGCTCCTGGTTGGCCTGCTGATCCTCCTCAGCCCTTTCCTGCTCTTCTTCGGCCGCCTGGCGCTGGCCGATCCGCCCGCCGCCAGCCTGATCGCCATCGCCCTCTACACGGCTTACCGCCTGCAGACCCGCGTCCGCCCGCTGGATGCGATTCTGACCGGCGGGCTGCTCTTTGCCGCCTACGGGTTCAAGGCCGCATCCCTGTACTATGTCGTGATCCCGGTCGCGGCGGCTGTAGCCCTCAGGCCGCCCGGACGTCCCTGGCGCGCCCAGGGGGTCTGGCTGGCCTATGCCGCCGGAGCGTTCGCGCTGCCATTCGCCGCCTTCAATGGCGCTCTGACCCTGCTCGGCCACGACACGCTGGCCACCCACATCCGCTATGCCCTGACGGGCAGCGCCGGGGCCGCCGCCGGCCAGAGCACGCTGCTGGCCCTGCCCACGCGCATCCTGACGAATGCCGGGCAGGCCCTCCAGTTGCAAGCCCACTACGCCGGCCCGCTGGTCGCCATCATCATCGTCGCCGCCCTGCTGCTGTTCCTCGCCAGCCGCCGCTTCTTCTTCCCGCTGGTGCTGCTGGTGCCGCTGGCCGCGATCCTGGCTCAGCAGGCCCAGAACTCACGCTACTTCATGCCGCCGGTGATGATCGCGCTGGTGATGGGGGCGCTGGCGCTGGCGGCGCTCCTGGGGCGGCTGCCGCAGCGGGGGCAGATCGCAGCCTTCACCCTCGTGGTAGTGGCCCTGCTGGGCATCTGGTGGCCGTTCTACCGCGCCAGCATCCACGATCCGCTCGCCATCCCGCTGGCCGAGCAGGACGCGAGCGAACACGTGCGCTCCGACGCGACCAGCTTCGGCTTCACGGAGGCAGGCGCGATCCTCGCCCCGCTCCAGATCGGAAGAGCACACGTCTGAACTCCAGTCACGAGATTCCATC
>CAZGYW010000292.1:0-4382 GCA_964530495.1 uncultured Anaerolineae bacterium | reverse complement strand
GCGCCGCGCTCGCGTGGAGCGCCGCGGCCAGACCAAACAGGGTCAGGGGCAGGGCATACCACCAGTAGCGCGTCCGCAGCAGGGTCTGAGCCTCATAAAAACGCGCGATCAGCGCCAGAATCGCCAGCACACCTGCCAGCGGAAACCAGGCGTAGACGGTCAGGAGCTGGCCAAGCCTGCCGGGTTCCATTCACATGCCATCCCTGTATGACCCTGCGCGTTACCGGCGCCGGCGCCGGTTGGCAACCGGTCGGGCACCGCCCTGCAGCGTCTGGCGCTCCGCCTGGTCGGCGCGGTAGTGACAGTTTTTGTACTTTTCACCGCTGCCGCACCAGCACGGATCGTTGCGCCCCAGCTTGTCTTTGTCCGTAGCGCGCACCGGCTCCGGGCGGGAGGTGCTGGCTGTGCCCGCCGCATGAACCGCGCGCACGTTCTGGATGCGCTGCGGCTGCTGTGGCTCCTGCACCTGAATGCGGAAGATGTTCTGCAGGGCGCGGCGCTGGATCTGATCCTGCATCGCCTGCCAGATTTCATACGCCTGGCGCTTGTACTCCACCACGGGATCGCGCTGGGCCACGGCCACCAGGCCGATGCCTTCGCGCAGCACGTCCAGGTCAGTCAGGTGCCGCCGCCAGAAGAAGTCGAACGCGTCCAGCAGCACCACGCGCTCCGCGGTCGGCATGTGCTCGCCCATCTGCTCCTGCTTCAGAGTATAGGCCTCGCGCAGACCGGCGTGCAATTGTTCCTCAATGAGCTCGGCGCTCTGCCCGACCCAGCCCTGCGGCGTAATGTGCTCCGGGACAGGGAAGAGGATCAGCGCCTCGCGGTACAGCCCGTCCAGGTCCCATTCATCGTGGTACTCGCTGGCCAGGAAGTTGTCGCACAGCATCTCGATCTGGTCACTGCCCATCGCCAGCAGGCGTTCGCGCAGGGTGCTGTCGGTCAGGATCAGCTGGCGCTGGTTGTAGATGGCCTCACGCTGCTTGTTGACGACATCGTCGTATTCCAGGATGTGCTTGCGGATGTCGAAGTTGTAGCCTTCCACGCGCACCTGGGCCTGCTGGATCGTCTTGCTGATCATACTGTGCTCGATCGGCTCGTCTTCCGGCAGGTCCAGCCGCTCCATCAGGCCCTTGACCCGGTCGCCACCAAAGCGCCGGATCAGGTCGTCCTCCATGGAGAGGAAGAAACGGGACTCGCCGGGATCGCCCTGCCGCCCGGATCGGCCGCGCAGCTGGTTGTCGATGCGCCGCGCCTCGTGGCGTTCCGTGCCCAGCACAAACAGCCCACCGGCCGCCAGCACCTTCTTACGGTCCTCCGCGCAGGCAGCCTTCGCCTGGGCGAGCGCGGCCTGCCACTGCTCCGGCGTCGCCGTCGTGAGGTCGATGTTCTGCTTGCGCAGGACCTCGCGGGCCAGGCCATCAGGATTGCCGCCCAGCAGGATGTCCACACCGCGCCCGGCCATGTTGGTGGCGATTGTCACCGCACCGGCGCGCCCGGCCTGGGTGATGATCGATGCTTCGCGGAAATGCTGCTTGGCGTTCAGCACCTCGTGCGGGATGCCCGCCCGCGTCAGCTCTTTGGACAGGCGCTCCGAAGTCTCGATGGCCACCGTGCCGACCAGCACCGGCTGGCCGCGGCTCTGCAGCTCCCGAATCTGGTCCACCACCGCCCGGAACTTGGCCCGCTCAGTCATGAACACAAGGTCTTCGTGATCCTCGCGGACCACCGGGGCATTGGTGGGAATGAGCGTCACTTCCAGGTTGTAGATCTTCTCGAACTCTTCCGCCTCGGTGGCTGCCGTGCCGGTCATGCCGGCCAGCTTGTCGTACATGCGGAAGTAATTCTGGAAGGTGATCGTGGCCAGCGTCAGGTTCTCGCGCCGGACCTCCACCCCTTCCTTGGCCTCGATGGCCTGGTGCAGCCCTTCGGAGAAGCGCCGGCCATGCATCAGCCGCCCGGTGAACGAGTCTACGATGATCACCTGCCCGCCCTGTACAACATAATCCTTATCCCGGTGGAAGAGCGTCACCGCGCGCAGGGCGTTATCCAGGTACGGAATCATGTCGGCGTGGTCGGGGTGGTAAAGCTGGTCGATGCCCAGCCCGCGCTCGATCTTCTCCACACCCTGCTCCGTCAGGAAGGCCACGCGATCCTTGATATCCACCACGTAGTCGCCATCCGGCTCGTCATCTTCCACGCTCTGCTCGCTGCTGCCGTGCAGCTTCTTCACCATCTCTGTGAAGGTGCGGTACAGGTCGGAGGGCTTCTCGGCCGTCCCGGAGATAATCAGCGGCGTGCGCGCCTCGTCGATCAGGATATTGTCGATCTCGTCCACGATGGCGTAATGCAACTCACGCTGCACCATCTCGGCGAGGCTGGTGACCATGTTATCGCGCAGGTAGTCGAAGCCGAACTCGTTGTTCGTCCCGTAGGTGACATCCGCGTTGTAGGCTTCCTTGCGCGGCACCGGGCGCAGGTGCTGGTAGCGGTCATCGGATGAAGCATAGGCGGGATCGTAGCTGAACGACCCGCGCGCCGGGTCATCTGCCGCATTCTGGATCACGGCTGAGGTGAGTCCCAGAAAGTGGTAGATCGGCCCCATCTGCTGGAGGCCGTACTTGCTCAGGTAGTCATTGGGCGTCACCAGGTGGCAGCCGCGCCCCTGCAGCGCATTCAGGTACAGCGGCAGGGAGGCGACCAGGGTCTTGCCTTCGCCCGTCTTCATCTCCGCGATCTTGCCCTGGTGGAGCACGATGCCGCCGATCAGCTGCACGTCAAAATGGCGCAGGCCGGTGGTCCGCACGGAAGCCTCCCGCACCACAGCGAACGCCTCCGGCAGGATGTCATCCAGAGTCTCGCCGGCCGCCAGGCGGGCCCGGAATTCGTCCGTCTTGGCGCGCAATCCGGCGTCATCCAGGGCCTGCATCCGCGGCTCCAGGGCGTTGACCTGCGCCACGATCTCGCGGTGGCGGCTCAGCTCCCGCTCATTCGGATCGCCAAATACCGATTTGACCAGCTTGTTGAACATAGCCCCTCACACCCGCGTTTCCGTCAGACTGCCGAAAGCGCGAAAATACCCGGTAAGCGTACCGGGCGATTATAACACAGCGCCTTCACCGGGAAGCTTAGAGGCGCATTGGAATCCCGCCCCGGTTAAGCACCGCGCGCGATCTCCTCCGCCAGCTTCGCCAGGGCCACGCTGAACGGCGGGCGGACAACCCCGTACTCGGTGATGATGCCGGAAAGGTAATGGTTCGGCGTCACGTCAAAGGCCGGGTTGCCAGCGGGTGACTCCTGCGGCGCGATCAACTGCCCCTGGATGACCTTAACCTCGTCCGCGTCGCGCTCCTCGATCTCGATCAGGTCGCCATGCAGGATGGTCATGTCCACAGTCGACCACGGCGCCACGGAATAGAACGGCACGCCGTGCTCTCTGGCCAGGACCGCCAGGTTGTAGGTGCCGATCTTGTTGGCCACATCCCCGTTGGCCGCGATGCGATCCGCGCCCACCAGACACAGATCCACGCCGTGGCGGCGCATGTAGTGGCCGGAGGCGCCATCGGCGATGATCGTGTGCGGGATGCCGGCCTGCACCAGTTCCCAGGCGGTCAGGCGTGCGCCCTGCAGGCGCGGCCGGGTTTCATCCACCAGTACATGCACGCGCTTGCCCTGCACCAGCGCCGCCGAACGGATCACGCCCAGCGCCGTTCCCCAACCCACCGTGGCCAGGCTGCCCGTGTTGCAGTGGTGGATGATCGTGGCCCCGTCCGGCACGAGCGCCGCGCCGTGCATCCCCATCCGCTGGTTGGTGGCGATATCCTCGTCCGCGATGGCCTGCGCCTCAGCCAGCATGGCATTCCGCAGCGCCTGTGCTGACTCCCAGCGGCCACTCTCCGCCACCTTCAGGCAGCGGTCAAGCGCCCAGAACAGGTTGACCGCCGTCGGCCGCGAGGCAGCCAGCACCGTCCGCGCCCCGCGCAGGTCATCCAGCAGGGCCGCAACCGTCACCGCCGTGCTGCGATGGGCCGCCAGCGCCAGCCCGTAAGCCGCCGCCGCGCCGATGGCCGGCGCACCGCGCACAACCATCGTCCGGATCGCGTCCGCCACCTGCTGGTAAGTGTCATAGCGTACGATCTCAAACACCAGCGGGATGTGCCGCTGGTCGATCATGGCCACCTGCCCGTTATCCCAGAATACCGTCCGTGTTTCTTCGCTCATGCGCTCTCGTCCTCGGTCGTGGTCACTCACCGTCCAAACGCCTCTACCGTAGTCCAGCCCCTGCCGGGAGTCAAGACCCCGGTCAGCGGCGGCTTCGGCCGGCATTGACGCTCCCACCCCCCGCCGTTACAATGAAGGCTAGATCGGAAGAGCGTCGTGTA
>CAZGYW010000291.1:0-4389 GCA_964530495.1 uncultured Anaerolineae bacterium | reverse complement strand
CGGCGGTTTCTTCGCGCGGCCTGTCTGCATTAGACTCGCGCAGGCCGCGATTGGTCGCAGGGCCGGTCCCCGACCGCGGCGCGGCCTGCGCGTCGGCAGCTTCCAGCGTCAGCAGGTCGCGGTAGACCAGGGTCCAGATCGCCGCGGCGAACACATTCCCCACGGCCAGCAGCAAGCATACCATCACCGTGACGAATCCGGCCAGGGCCACGATGGTCAGCGCGGCAGGTTCCAGCGGCCGGCCGGCAATGCCCGCGAAGACCACGGGCAGGATCAGGCCGGTCGTGGGGACGGCCAGCAGCAGGCGCAGGCCGATCGTGAGCGCCGCCCAGATCGCCGTGACTCCGCGCAGGTCGCGCCAGTGCCGCGCCAGCAGCCCCCAGCCGCGGCGCAGCGCGGCCAGCGGCCCCAGCCCTTCCAGCAGGGCGGCGCGGTCCGCGAAGTGCTGGACGAGCGTCAGGCCCAGGCTGAGCAGGACGAGCAGCCCGCTCAGCGGCAGCAGGACGGCGCGCACCGTGCCCAGCGCGGGCGCATCCCCGGCGCTTGCCAGGCCGGAGAGCGCGGCGGTGTAGGCGCTGAAGGTCAGCAGCAGGGCGGGGATGGCCACCGGCAGCCCGATCAGGAAAATCCGTCCGAAGGCCGCCACGCCCGCCGCCAGCGCCTCCCGCAGGGAGAACGCTTCCTCGTCCGCCGCTACCTGGTCAACGGCGTGGATCAGCGCCCCGCGGGCAACGGCGCCGGCCACCCACAGTGCCACGCCGGCCACGGCCAGTACCCCGGCCACGAAGACCACGCCCATCACCGTTGGCACGGAAAGCGCCGCCGTCCCGGGCACGCTGTAGGCAACGGGCACGGTCAGGTCAACGTTGCCGCTGCCCATCCCGGCCAGGAACAGGCCCAGAATCCACAACCACGAATACTGGCGGGTGATCTCCCACGCGCGGCGCAAAGTGCGGCGGGTGTCCATCGCGTCTCCTCGCAGTCGGGCGCATCCATCCCCGGTCGGGCCGAGTATAACGCAATCCCCGCCGGGCGGCAGGCTGGGCGTGTGGGGGAAGGATGACACAAGCTTAATGGGGGATGAGAACAAAATTAGCGCAGAATGAGCAAGTTATGCTATACTCGTAACCATCGTCCATTACAAGGGCATTCACATCCGTTGTAATAGAATAGGAGGTTGCGATCACACAATAGTGCCACGCCACTATCCCAACCATCGCTGAGTACGACACCCGTCAAGTTATGGGTCAACCCTGTCACTAAAGGGGGAGCGTTGTCTATGATGTCACATAAGAGATTACCTGTCGGCTTGAGCGTTCTTGTGCTGATCCTGGCCTTTGGCGCGGCAATCGCGGTCGGCCAGGGCGATGAGCAATTCTCCGAGGTTCCGATCTTCACCACCGCCAGCCGCGTGGTAGGGGTCGGCACGTATGTTGCCGGGGAGGCTTACGCCATCCCGGCCGGTGAAGATCCCGAAGAGCAGCCCGTCCAGGCCATGATTCTGCCGTACAGCATCTACCCGAACATGGACGTGCGGGCCATTGAGGACTTTGCACAGCCAGAGCCGGTTGTCGAAGGCTTCACGTTCGCCTGGAGCCTCGAAGTGCCGGAGGACTCAGAGGCGACGCTGGTCGAGGGGAACGTTGCCGTTTTCCTGGCGGATGTGGCCGGTGAGTATTTCCTCACCCTGACAGCGACCGACGCCGACGGCAACGTGGGGGAGACTACCTGGCCCGTCCTGGCCACGACCTACCTCGGCAACGGCTACCTGGACGGCCCTGAATCGGCTGAAGACCAGTGCGTGGACTGCCACGAGCATGACGAAACGTTCGCGGCCTGGTCTGCCACCCGGCATGCCAACACGTTCATCGACGCTCTGAACGGCACGCTCAGCGACCACTTTGGCGCTGACTGTGTGAGCTGCCATACGACCGGCTTCAACAACCGGGCCGGCGCGGAAAACGGCGGCTTCGATGACCTGGCCCGCGAGGCCGGCTGGTCGTTCCCTGAAGAACTCGGCGAAGGCGGCTGGGATACGTTCGCGGCGGAGCATCCGGAAGTGGCCGGTTTGGCCAACGTCCAGTGTGAAGCCTGCCACGGCCCCGGCTACCTGCACGTCTTCGAAAGCAGCCGCCGCGACTCGATGATCAACCTCGGCCTGGACTACGGCGTCTGCGCCCAGTGCCATGCCGAAGAACCGTACCTGACCATCCCGATCCAGTGGGAGATCAGCGGCCACGCCCAGAAGAACGCCCAGGCCTTCACCTACCCCGTGGGTGAGGATCGTGCGTCCTGCGTGCGCTGCCACAGCGGCGTCGGGTTCATCGACTGGGCGGCCGGCCTGCCCACCGAAGAGCAGCGGGTCGACTACCAGATCATCACCTGCGCGGTCTGCCATGACCCGCATGATGTCTCCAACCCGAACCAGCTCCGCGTCTTTGACTCGGTCGTCCTGCCGGACGGCACCGAGGTCGCGGAGGCCGGGCCTTCGGCCACGTGCATCAGCTGCCACAACGCCCGCCGCTCGGCGGTGGCGATTGTGGAAGGCGCCCTGGCCGGCGAGAGCTTCAGCACCCCGCACTACTCCACCGCGGGCGAGCTGATGTACGCCACCGGCGGTTACACCTGGGAC
Organism: uncultured Anaerolineae bacterium; assembly: GCA_964530495.1. GTDB lineage: Bacteria > Chloroflexota > Anaerolineae > Aggregatilineales > Ch27 > CAZGYW01. Next base: position 1,757 of record CAZGYW010000291.1, on the reverse strand, counting down.
GCTGACATGCCCACCAGCCCGCACGGCAGCATCGTGGAGGACGCCTGCGTCTCCTGCCACATGGGCGCCACGCCCGGCGTGGACGACATGGGCACCCCCGATGACGATACCGATGACGCGCCGCTGCCCGGTCACCTGACCGTCGGCGAGCACACGTTCGCCATGGTCAGCCCGGTGGATGGCACCGAGAACCTCGCCATCTGCACGACCTGCCATGACGGCGCCGCAAGCTTCGACTTCGAGGCCTTCCGCGACTATGACGGCGATGGCACGATCGCGACCAACCAGGTCGAGATCGACGGCCTGCGCGCCATCCTGGAAGCGGCCCTGGTCGAGGCCGGGGTGGTCGTGCTGGATCACCATCCGTACTTCGAGATTCCGGAAGGCGCGGATGCCAACATCTTCGGCTCCGTCTGGAACCTCCAGTTCACGGAAAGCGGCGGATCGGCCGTTCATAACCTGCGCTACACCGTCAGCCTGCTCCAGCTCTCAATCGAGAAGCTGACGGGCGCACCGGTGCCCGGCGCCTACATCGTCAAGTAACCTGTGTTTCAGGCGGGTCTTCCGCCTGCAGTCGCACGAAACGCGCTGCCCCTGGATCATCCGGTCCGGGGGCAGCCTGTTCGCAAGATTATCCGCACCGCTCCGTGCTTCTGTTCCTGTCTGTGCCCCTGCCACGTTAGCGATGAGGCGGCTCTTTATGAACAAAATACGCCTGTTCCTGTCTCGCAGTCCTGAAGGCACGCGGTTCCGGCGGCACGCGCTGCCGTACCTGGGCGTGGCAGCCTTCCTGGTGGTCGTCCTGCTGGCCATCCCGCCCGCCTGGGAATACTCCAATTCCACGCAGTTCTGCGGCGAATCCTGCCACACTATGCCCCCCGAATACCAGACGTATCTCGTCTCGCCCCACGCGCGCGTGCCCTGCGTGGACTGCCACATCGGGCGCGGCCTGATCATCGAGCAGGCCGTCCGCAAGGTGGGGCATATGCGCCTGGTGTGGGCCACACTCACCAACAGCTACGAGTACCCGATTCACGTCAGCTCGATGCGCCCGGCGCGCGATACGTGCGAGTTGTGCCACTTCCCGGAGAAGTTCTCCGATGACAGTCTGCGCGAGCGCCAGCACTTCCTGGAAAACGTGGATAATTCGCCCTATTCGATCTACCTGCTGGTGCACACCGGCGGCGGCAGCGCGCGCGAAGGGCTGGGCCGGGGCATCCACTGGCACGTGGAGAATGTCGTCGAGTATGTGGCGACCGACACACGCGACCAGGACATCCCCTGGGTGCGCGTGACCGACACCAGCGGGGCGGTTACCGAATACGTAGATGCCGCCACCGGGTTTGACCCGGCCACGCTGCCCGACTACGAGATCAAGGTCATGGACTGCATGACCTGCCACAACCGGATCTCGCATCACATCCAGGCCCCGCGCCAGATCGTGGACAGCGCCCTCAGCCGGGGCGACATCTCGGCCGCGATCCCGAACATCCGCTACGTGGCGGAAGGCCCGCTCGGGCTGGAGTATGCCAGTTCCGAAGAAGCCCACACGGCGATTGCCGGGCTGGCGACCTACTACGCAGAGAACTACCCGGACTTCACCGCTGCCAACCAGCGGTTGATCGACCGGGCGGTGCAGGTGCTGACCGAACAATGGGACGCCAACAACTACGTGGAGCAGGAGCTTGACTGGCAAACCCACCCCAACAACATCGGGCACCGCGACTGGCCGGGCTGCTTCCGCTGCCACGATGGCG
>CAZGYW010000290.1:0-4390 GCA_964530495.1 uncultured Anaerolineae bacterium | reverse complement strand
GGCAACCGATCACGACCATCGAGTGGGGCATCAAGAATTACGTGGAAGGCGGGGCATACCTCGGCCTGCTGCCGCCGACGCTGGCCGCCTACGGGCTGGCGGCGGCCTGGCTCCGCCGCGGGCGGGAAGCCGCCGACGGGCGGCCCTACCGGGCGATCTTCGCGGTGCTGGGGGCGGTGTCGTTCAGCTTCGTGTTCGGCCTGCCCACCTACGCCCTGCTTTACACCCTGCTGCCGGGCATCAACCAGCTCCATTCGCCGTTCCGCTGGGTGTTCGGGCTGACGCTGGCAGTGGCGGTCCTGGCTGGATTCGGCGCGGACGCGCTGGCGGGGCGCGCCGGGGCGGGTAAGACGGAGGCGGAAAACAGGGCGAGGCATGACTCGCCCCTGCGGGATCGTCTGGCGGATTGGTTTGGGCGGGGATTGGTCGGCGCGGGGGCGCTGGTCCTGATCGGGCTGGCGGCGAGTTACGCCCTCTACCCGCAGATCGCGCCGTTGCTCGATCGCGCCGTGGACAGCCTGGCCCTGGCGGAGAACGCCTTCGCCGACGGGCGGATGTTCTACAGCTACCAGTTCACGAACGTCCTGCTCCTGGGCGGCTTTCTGATTCTGGCGGGCGGCGTCTTCCTGCTCAGCCGGAAGGCGTGGGCGCTCCCGGCCCGCCCGGGACGGCTGCCCGTCTGGCAGGCGCTGGCGGTGGCGGTCATCGCCCTGGACCTGATGATCGCCTCGGCGGGCTTCAACCCGGCGGCGGACCCCGCCCTGCTGGACTTCACCCCGCCCGCCTTCGAGTGGCTGGGAGGCAAGTACGCGGAGGAAGGCCCGTTCCGGGTGACGACGCTCAACGGCCCCGGGGACGACACGGCCAACGCCAACATCCCCTGGCTGTTCGGGCTGGAGGACGTGCGCGGCTACGACAGCATCATCCCCAGACAGTACACGCAGTACATGGCCCTGATCTCGCCCCAGTACCAGCTGGAGTACAACCGTGTCGCGCCGCTGACAACCGACGCGCCTGCCGCGCTCACCTCGCCGCTGCTGGACCTGCTCACCGTGCGCTACGTGATGACCGAGGGAACGATCGATAACCCGGTCTACCGGCTGGCCTACGAAGATGAGGCAGTCCGCATCTACGAAAATACCCACGTCCTGCCGCGCGCCTTCACGCTCCCGGCCCGCGCCACGCTGACCTACAATAGCTTCGAGGGCTTCCAGCAGTTGCTGGCCGAGCCGGGCGTCGACCCGCGCCGCGCCGTGCTGCTCTACGAACCCGCCCGCCCGACCTCCGCCGCCGGCGCGCTCATGGACGCCGATCCCGTCGCCCAGGCGATCACGCACTACAGCGGCCTGACGGTCATGGTCGATGTGACCGTCAGCGAGGACTCATGGCTGGTGCTGGCCGATAGCTATTTTGAGGGCTGGCGGGCGTTCGTCCGTCCCGCCGGGGCGGGCGAAGACCTGGAGTGGCAGGTGCCGGTCGAACTGGTGGACGGCAACTTCCGCGCGGTGCGGATCGACCCGGCGGCGCTGGAGCAGCATTACACGGAAGCGGGCGCGGCAGATGCGCTCTCCGGCGCGTGGACGGTGCGCTTCCGCTACAGCCCGGCCTCGTTCCAGATCGGGGCGTTCCTGAGCTTCATCACGGCGGCGGCCCTGATCTTCGCCCTGGGGGTGTGGCTGTGGCGGACGCTGTACGGCGCGCGGGACGAGTCCGAGTCCGGCACGCTGCAGCGCCTGGCCAAGAACAGCGCCGTGCCGATTGTGATGAACCTCTTCAACAAGGGCCTGGACTTCGCCTTCGCCTTCATCATGCTGCGCATGCTGGGGCCGGAGAACGCCGGGATCTACTACTACGCGGTGGTCGTCTTCGGCTGGTTCGACATCCTGACCAACTTTGGGCTGAACACGTACCTGACGCGCGAGGTCGCTCGCAACCGCGACCAGGCCGGGCGTTACCTGCGCAACTCCAGCCTGCTGCGCGCCGGGCTGGCCCTGCTCGGCGTGCCGCTGCTGGCCGCCTTCTTCCTGATCCGGCAGGGGACGGTCAGCCCGCCGCTGACCGGCCCGGCTATCGGCGCGATCGTGCTGCTGTACCTCGGCCTGCTGCCTAACAGCCTGAGCACCGGCCTGAGCGCCCTGTTCTACGCCTTCGAAAAGGCCGAGCATCCCGCCGCCGTGGCGACCGTCTCCACCTTCTCCAAAGCGGTGCTGGGCCTGCTGGCGCTGGTGGCCGGGTGGGGCGTGATGGGCCTGGCCGGGGTGAGCATCCTCACCAACCTGATCACGCTGGCGCTGATGCTGTGGCTGGCCCGCCCGCTGATCGGGCCGGCGCGCGCCGTGACGGCAGGCGGCGCCGACCGCGGGCTGATGCGGCGCATGCTGGGCGAATCGTGGCCGCTGATGATCAACCACCTGCTGGCCACCGTCTTCTACAAGATCGACGTGATCCTGATGGAAGCGATCAACGGCGCGACGGTTGTCGGCTGGTACAGCACCGCCTACAAGTGGCTGGACGCGATCCAGGTGATCCCGGCCTTCCTCTCCGCGGCGCTCCTGCCGGTGATGAGCCGCCAGGCGCAGGCCGACCCGCCCGCGCTGGTGCGCTCCTACCGGCTGACGGTCAAGCTGCTGACGCTGGTCTCCCTGCCGATCGCGGTCACCACGACGTTCATCGCCCCGGCGCTGGTGCTGCTGCTGGGCGGATCGGAGTACCTGCCGGATGGCGCGGTGGCGCTCCAGTTGATGGTGTGGAGCATCCCGCTGGGCTGGATCAACAGCATCACGCAGTACGTTCTGATCGCGCTGGATAAGCAGCGCACCCTGACCCGCGCCTTCCTGATCGCCGTGATCTTCAACACGGGGGCTAACCTGATCCTGCTGCCGGCCTACAGCTACCGGGCTGCGGCGGTGCTGCACATCCTGAGCGAGGGGCTGCTGCTGGTCTTCTTCCTGCGGCTGCTGACCCGCGCCCTGGCGGAGCGCCTGCCGGATGACACGGACGCGCGCGCGATCGCGCTGCCGGGCTGGCTGTGGCGGCTGGGGGCCGCCGCCGCCCTGATGGGGATCGTGATGGGGATGGTGTGGCCGGTTAACGGCGCGCTGGCGCTGCTGGCCGGGGGCGCGGCGTATGCCGGGGCGTTTGCCGCCCTGCGCCCATTCGACCCCGCCGAGCGGGCGCAACTCGCCCCGCTGCTGCCCGGCCGGAAACGCGCCCGGCGGGAAGCTCCTGCGCTTCCGGGGGAATAGCCGGCGTCAGCGGTTGATGACTTCGAAGCGGAGGTCCTTATCCCGCTGGAAGGGCACCAGCTTGAGGTTCAGGCCCGGGTCGCGCAGCAGGCTGCGCATGAACGGGTTGCCCATCACACGCATCGTCACCTGCTGGTCGTTCCGGAATAACTGGACGCGGTAAATGGTGATGACCCGCGCCTCTCCAAACCAGCGGTGTTCCACTTCCACAACCTGGCCGATGCCCCAGCCGGCCTGCAGGAAGCGGGCCAACTGGTCGCCGCTGGCATACGGCTGGGTGGCGGACCAGTAGCGGTACTGCTGCGAATCGCTGCTTGTGAACTCGTAGGTTTTGAGCACTTTCATGATTTGCATGGGCCCGGCGCTCGCTTTCACCTATCACACGCGATCGAAGAAGTCCTGATTTATGCATAGTATACAGTATTCCGGGGCATTTATCACATAACGTGGTAGGCGGGGTGATTCAACACGGATCCAAAAGCATGCTGATCCGTGTTGATCAGTTCGATCCGTCTGATCCGTGTTGAATTGCTTCCGGGGTTACGCTTCGGATTTGTCCAGCAGGTCGTCCAGCATCAGGCGCTTGAACAAACGGTCGCGCACCTCGTCCGGCAGGTTCGGCTCCGGCGCGGTGTGGTACAGCTCCACCGTTTTGGCCAGGGTGTTGACCACGACCCGGCAGTTTTCGCAGCCCACCATGTGGGCCTCGATCTCCCGGCACAGTTCGTCGTCCAGCGTGCCGTCCACGTAATCGGACAGGCTGTCCAGCAGCCGGTGGCACTCGCTGTGATCATGGTCGTGGTTGTGGTCGGTCATTCTCTCAAGTCTCTTTCCAGGGCGCCGGGTGACGATACCCCTCACCACCCGCGGGCGCAACCGGATTTTCGTGCGCCGCGCCCGGCGGTGGAACCAACCGCCAGTGGACGCCGCTTGCTTATTAGGTGCAGCAGGCGGCGTCCGGTTACATTGGCCGCAGGACTGATCAGGGCGCGCGGCGCAGGATCAGGCCGCGGAAGTCGGCGGCGTCCAGCGCGGCGGCGGCCTCCGCGTCCTCGTACAGCCGGGCGCGCAGGAAAGCCGTGACCAGGTGATTGGTCAGGTCATGGGCGCGGGCCATGTCCCACACCGAATCGGAGCAGTGATCG
>CAZGYW010000289.1:0-4396 GCA_964530495.1 uncultured Anaerolineae bacterium | reverse complement strand
GGCCGACCCCAACGGCTGGCCGCTGGTTGAGCCGGCCGGGGATGCAGAAGCGGCGGTCCTGGCGGCGGAGGTCGATTTCACGTACGGGCGGCGGGTGCGCGCCTGGGGCCGCCTGGACAACTTCGACCGCGACCGGCGCACCGACGTGTATGGCGCACTGCTGGGCTATGCCGCGCCGGAGGAGTGACGATGAGCGGCTATCTGCTGGGCATTGACATCGGCACGTATGAGTCCAAGGGCGTGCTGGCCACCGAAGCGGGCGAGGTGATCGCCAGCGCCGCGATCGGGCACGCGCTGTCCATCCCGACGCCGGGCTGGGTGGAACATGACGCTGAGGGGGTGTGGTGGGGCGATTTCGTGGCCCTCAGCCGCCGCCTGCTGGCCGAAAGCCGGGTGGAGCCGCGCGCGATCCGGGCGGTGGGCGTGTCCGCCATCGGGCCGTGCGTGCTGCCCATTGACCGCCAGGGGCGCCCGCTGCGACCCGCCATCCTGTACGGGATCGACACCCGCGCCACGGAAGAGATTGCGCAGCTTGAAGCGCGCCTGGGACGGGAGGCGATCTTCGCCAACAGCGCCCTGAACCTTTCTTCGCAGGCCTCCGGCCCCAAAATCCTGTGGATCCGCAACCACGAGCCGGAGGTCTTTGCCCAAACCGCCACATTCCTGACCGGCAGCGCCTACCTGGTCTTTAAGCTGACCGGGGAGCGGGTTATCGACCATTACACCGCCACCGCCTACGCGCCGCTGTACGACGTCCATAACCGGCGCTGGTCGCCCGCCATGGCGGAGGCGATCACGCCGCTGGACAAACTCCCGCGCCTGATCTGGAGCGTGGACGTGGCCGGGGAGATCACGCCCGAGGCGGCGCGGGAGACCGGGCTGGCCGCCGGGACGCCGGTTATCGCCGGCACGGCAGATGCCGCTGCGGAAGCCCTCAGCGCCGGGCTATCGCGCCCCGGCGACCTGATGCTGATGTACGGCAGCAGCCTGTTCTTCATCCAGATGACGGCCAAACTGGTGGCGACCGAACGGCTGTGGGGCGCGGTCTTCCTGGAGCAGGACACGTACGCGGTGGCGGCGGGGATGTCCACCAGCGGCAGCCTGACGCGCTGGTTCCGCGACCAGTTCGGGGCCGCGGAGCTGGCGGCGGAACAGGCGGGCGGCCCGAACGCCTACGCGGCCCTGGCGGCGCTGGCGGCTGACTCCCCGATTGGCGCGAAGGGCCTGGTGATGCTGCCCTACTTCTCCGGGGAGCGCACGCCGCTCAACGACCCGGACGCGCGCGGCCTGATCGCCGGGCTGACGCTGATCCACACCCGGGCGGACATTTACCGCGCGCTGCTGGAAAGCGTGGGCTACGGCATCCGCCACAACATCGAGGCCATGCGGGAGGAAGGCGTTCCCCCGGCGCGGATGCTGGCCGTGGGCGGCGGCACGCAGAACCGGCTGTGGCTCCAGATCGTCAGCGACATCGCCGGGATCGACCAGTTCGTGCCGGACCAGCATTACGGGGCGAGCTACGGCGATGCGTTCATGGCCGGGGTGGGGATCGGCGCGTTCCGCAGCATCACGGAGGCGGCCAACTGGGTCACGTTTGCGCAGACGATCCGGCCCGACCCCGCCGCCCACGCCCGCTACGAGCCGTATTACGCGATCTTCCGCGAGCTGTACGAGACGAGCAAGGCCAGCGTCCACCGCCTGGCGCACCTGGCCAGTGACTGAACCGGATAGGAGGCTTGATCGATGGCGCGTGTCTTCCTGATTACCTCGCACTACATGGGCGTGCTGTACATGGAGGAGCTGCTCAAGGCGGGCGACGAGATCGTGGGCGTCGTCGCCTGGCCGAACTCGGACGGTTGGTATGTGCCGGAGGAGTATGACGTCCGCACCCACGCCTTCCGCCACTACCTGCCGCTCTACGAGCCAGACCCCGCCAGACTCAACAGCCCGGAGTTCCTGGCGGTGATCCGCGCCCTGGAGCCGGATTACGTCATCTCCGGCTACTACCCCAGAATCTTCAAGCGCGAATTGCTGTCTATCCCGAAGCACGGGTGTATCAACATCCATCCCACCGGGCTGCCGCGCTTTCGCGGGTTGTCGCCCTATTTCTCCCACCTGCTGCATGGGGATGACCGCAACTACATTACCATGCACTGGCTGGACCCGGGCGTGGACACCGGCGACATCATCGCCCAGGCCTCGGTGGAGATCCTGCCGGAGGATACCGGGGTGACCTGCGGCCACCGCCTGACGGAAGCCGCCGCGAAGATGTTCGCCGAGACCTGGCCGCTGATCAAGGCCGGGACCGCGCCGCGCATCAAGCAGGACCCGGCGCTGGCCTCCAACTTCAACTTCGACTGGTCCATGGCCGAGATCGACTGGCGCAAGCCCGCCCGCGCCGTGTGGAACCTGGTGCGCGCGCTGACCGCGCCGCTGGACGGGGCGTGGACGGTCGTCGGCGGCTATAAGACGCACGTCTGGCAGGTGCGCGTCGTGCCGGAGGAGGAGCACATCCCCGTCGCGGGGGCGCTGCCCGGCCAGGTGCTGGCCCTGACGGGCAAGGGGCTGTACGTCCAGTGTGGCGTGGGCCAGGTGGAGATTCTCAAGGCCTCGGTAGATGACCTGCCGGATACCCCGGTGGTCGAACTGCTCGGCCCGCTGGCGGTCGGGAAGCTGCCGATCCTGCTGGGCTGATGCCAGTGCATTGCTGAAAAACGTAACCGGCCGGGTGAGACGATCTCATCCGGCCGGTTGGCGTGTGGGGGCGTGATGCGGGTTCAGCGGGCGCGAATCTCGCGTACTTTGTCCATGAACTCCTTCACGCGCTGGATGTCCACCTCGTTCCAGATGTAGCCGTCGCGCTTGAAGGTCGTGCCGGTGATCGCGCCGTCCGCCAGGGCGAGCTGTTGTTCAACGTTGGCCAGGCGCACGCCGGTGTTGGCGAAGACGGGCACGTCCGGCACCGCGTCCTTGACCAGCTTGAGCGCCTCGGCGTCGGTTTCCTTGCCAGCAGTCAGGCCGGAGACGCACAGGGCGTCCGGGTGGGCGTTGAAGGCGGTGGAGCGGGCGATGCTGGCAATATCGCGCCCGGCAACATAGGCGGCAGCTTCTGGCAGGATGTTGAAGATGAGTTTGACATGCTGCCCGTGGATAGCGTGCTGGTGGCGAATGACGGCGCCGCAGTTGGTGTTCCACAGGCCGAAGTCGCTGGCGTAGACGCCGGTGAAGATCTCCCGCACGAACTGCGCGCCGGTCGCCACGGCCACGTCAATCGAGGCGGCGGGGTCCCACAGGACGTTGACGCCGTAGGGGACGGTGATCTCCGGGAGGAGCTGGGCGATGAGGCGCGCCATGCAGGCACTCGTGATCGGCTCCACCTGGGTCAGGTAGGGCAGGCTGCTCTCGTTGGAGAACATCACGGCGTCCACACCCCCGGCCTGGAGCGCCAGCAGGTCGGCGCGGGCCTGCTCGTAGACCCAGCCCATGCCGCGCGCCGGGTCATAGCCCGGGTCGCCGGGCAGCGCCCGGAAGTGGCACATCGCGATGACCGGCTTGCTCACCCCGAAAACGTCTTGTAGCCAGGACATTTGCTCTCTCCCGTGGTGTTGGTATTCCGGCGGCGCGCCACGCCGCTTGGTCTGTCAGCCAATGATCCAGCCTGCACCGTCCGAAGTCTGCCCTGAGCGGTTACACAAACAGAAGACACCGGATCAGGGGGCCGGGCTGGTCGAATCCGGGGACGAAGTTGTGCGAAAGTGCTTGTTCTTGGTTGTATTGTACGAGGATTGGCGATTGAATGTCAAGAATCGACCGGACGGGACGGGCGGCAAGCAGCCAGACAGATAGCGCCTGTGGGGTGGTTCGCGAACCGCCCGGCCTTCGATGCGAATGGCCCGCATCAGTCTTTCGCCTGGACGCCCCAGGGCGAAGTATGCTGCGCCCCTACCGGTTGTCACCCACCGAATGCCTGTGCTTGCCGCTTGTCACCTGCCCCTACAGGCCATCTGCCACCCACCGAGTGTATTTGCTTTTGCTTGCCGCTTGCCGCTCGCCGCTTGTCGCTTGCCGCTTGTCGCTCGCCGCTTGCCGCCTTTTCCACTTCCCGATCTATACTGAGTGCAGGTCCGTGCTGCGCCCGCCTCCGCCGAAAGGAAAAATCGCCGATGACTCTGCTCCTGGGAATGGACATTGGAACATCGAGCGCCAAAGTCGTGCTGTTTGACACGGACTCCGCGCAGGTGGTGGCGGTCGCCAGCCGGGAGTACCCGGTCCTCAAGCCTGCACCCGACCGCGCCGAGCAGGACCCGGAAGCGTGGTGGGGGGCGGTGGTGCAGGCCACACGCCAGGTGATCGCCGCCGCGGGGCGGAGTGATGTGGCTGCGGTGGGGTTCAGCGG
>CAZGYW010000288.1:0-4411 GCA_964530495.1 uncultured Anaerolineae bacterium | reverse complement strand
CGCGGGGGAAAACAAAAGGCCCGGCCGGATCACGGCCAGGCCCTGCATCTTCACCACCGCACCGGACCTAGCCCGCCGGGGTAGCGGTCAGGTCGACTGCGGGCAGCTCCAGCGGTACTTCCTCCCCGGAACCGGAGTCCCCGGAGTTGTCCGGCTGCTGTCCCTCTTCTTCAGCGGGGAGCAGCGGCGCGATGTCATCCCACGGGTCAAAGCGCAGGATGCGCGACGCCCCGGCGTCGGCCACAAAGACCCGGCCGTCAGCGTCGATCGCGATCCCGCCCACCATGTTGATCTGGGCGGCGTTCATCGGAACATCCGTCTGGCCGGGCTGGCCAAAACTGCCCAGCATCCGCCCGTCAAAGTCGTAGACTAGCACCCGTGCGGCGTCTGGATCGGTCACATATAACTGACTGCGCTCCGCGTCCAGCGCCAGGTATGGGCGGTTGCCCTGGTCACCGTACCACGCAGTGACAACCCAACTAGTGATGTACTGTCCCTCGGCGTTGAAGACCTGAATGCGGCGGTTCCACGTGTCTGCTACGAACAGCCGTCCATCCGGATGCAGCGCCAGACCCACCGGCTCGTTAAGCTGCCCCGTGCCGGAGCCACCGCTCCCGATGTCGCGCAGCCATTCGCCTTCTGCGGTGTAGACGCGCACCCGCTTGTTGCCCGTGTCAGCCACGTAGACCAGCCCGTCAGCATCGACAGCGATGTCGCGCGGCCCCCAGAAGTCAGTCGGGTTCGCGGCGGCGTCAAGCTGGCCGAGTTGGCCCCACGTCCTCAGGAATTCGCCTTCCGGCGTGAAGACCTGCACGCGGTGATTCCACGTGTCGGCCACGTACACGTTGCCGTCCGGTCCAATGGCAACACCCCACGGCTGGTTGAAGTTGCCACCCGCCGCTATGCCGCGTTCACCCCCTTCGTAAGCGCCCCAGCCGGTCAGGTACACCCCATCCCCGCTGAAAACCTGCAAGCGGTGATTGAGGCTATCCGCCACATAGAGCGCCCCATCCGGCCCGACCGCCAGCCCGCGCGGGTGGTTCAACTGCCCTTCCGCCGGGCCTTCCTGCCCCCACACAAACGCCGCCGAGCGCAGCGTCCACAGCTCCGCCAGCGATGTCTCGTACTCACCAACCACCTCGGCGCCCACGCCCATATCCCAGACCTGAGCCGCCACGTCCTTGCGCACGTAGAAGTGCATCCGGTCGGAAACCGGCCAGCGCGTCAACGCGAAGTTGCCGCCGGTGGCCTGCCCGTAACGGGTGTAATCCCGGTTCCACCAGATGTCCCACATCCCCTGGCGCAGCAGCGCCGCGTTGGCGTTGTCGGCACTGAAGTCAAAGGCGTTGTTCACGCGGGCGGCCGTCAGGTTGAAGTAGTCCTGCATCGGCCACCACATTCGCACGTAGTCGTAATGGTAGTAGCGATCGCCCAGCAGCGGCTCCACCTGGCCGCGCGTCTCATCGCCAACCACAACCGCCACCGCTTCGTCCAGCACCTGCACGCTGGGGTTGCGGTCAAAATAGATGGCATTCGTGAACTCGCGGAAGTACCAGCTCCCCGGCCACGACATCTTGAAGTCGTAGGCCACCCGCAGCTCCATCCCACCCGTCACCCGCTCGCTGATGTCCTTCATCGTGTCGAAGACAGTGCGGTGCGCCGGGGCCGCGTGGGCGTAGACCAGGTACTCGGTTGCCAGGTCGTAGTTGATGAACGACGCCCGCAGTGCCGCGCGCATCGTGATCACTAGCAAGACGAGGCCCACTGCGGTCACGGTGATGCGTGCCACCTGCCGCCAGCCAATCCGCTGCCAGATGCGCCCGATCGCGTACACCGTGAAGCCGGCGACCAGCAGCGCGGCGAGCCACACCAGCGTCTGCTCCAACTGGGCCTTGGTCATCCCCTGGAAGGGATACCGGCCAAACACCAGCGGCCCGATGACACGCCAGACCGTCACCGCCAGCAGCGGCACCAGCAGCAGCAACTGCCACCCAACCGCCCGGAAGGACTCGCGCCGGATGCGCTCAATCACGCGCCCGCCATACCACCCGGCCAGGATCGCCAGCGGCACGGTCATGTGCGTTTCCAGCCAGGGCATCTTCTCACCGGAGAGTGTGTAAGCGTAGAAATTGAAGACCGCCCAGTACCCGGCGAACAGCACGAACGGCAGCGTCAGCAGCCGGTCACCGGCCCACCGATCCACACCAGTCGGTCGTTCCGCATCATCAGCCGCATCCGCGTTCGCGTCCTGGCCAGGTGCTGCGGCTTCATCGATTGCTGTCAGTTCCGCCACCCGGCCCAGCCGGAAGCGCCACAGTTCCGTCAGACCCGCGAACCCGGCGAAAGCCGCCCCCAGCAGCGGCAGAAACTCGTAGATCGGCGTCATGATCAGCAGGTAGTAATACTGCGGCTGGTTGCCGCGCCGGACTCCCTGCTGCTCCAGCCAGTAGCCCAGGCTGCCTACCATGCCGCTGGCCAGGCCCTGCCCGTTGGTGAACATCGTCGTGAAGAAAAGGCGAAGATCGCCATGAAGACGCCCGCCGCCGCCAGCCACACGCGCCAGTTCCATGAGAGGCCCACCACGGCGGACACCACCAGGAACGGCACGATCGCCAGTGCTGCGCGGGTGATGCCCTCGGTACTGTAGTCAGTCGGTAGCGCGCCGGTGGCGTAAATCACAAAGGCCGTCAGCCAGGGCAGGATCAACGTGCCCATCACGATCAGGACATCGAAGATCGGCAGGCTCTTGAGTTCATCCCAGAACCGGAATGCCCGCCCGGCCAGCGCCACCCCCACAATCGCCACCCCGACCACCCAGGCAATGATGATCGGCAGGTTGTTGACCGCGCCCGCGGCGGTATCCGCCTGCGCATTAGGGTCAGCCGGTGTCGAGGTGATCGGCTCGGTGCGCGTCGCCTCCTCCACAGCCAGGAACGCGCCGCAGGTCAGCGCCGCGAGCAGCATAATGACCACAATCTCCCGCCAGGGGAAGGCGCGCCCATCGCCGCGCCGCGCCCACAGCGCGGTCGCGATCAGCGCCACTGCCAGCGAGCCGAAGATTCCCACCGTCCAGGCCAGGACCCCGACTCCGAGGTTCGGGCCGGGGTTGAGCTGGCAATCATTGCCGGTGCCATCCCCGTTATCATCGAGTTGGCTGGCGTTCGCCACGTTCACGCAGTTGTCCGTTGCGTTAGCGATGCCATCCGCGTCGTAATCCGCCAGTGGGATGATCGACAGCAGGACGATCATGGCCAGTGCGGCGATCACACCCACGATCATGCCCGTACTGACCAGGTAGAACGTTGAGCGGCCACCCTTCAGCCGGACGTAGCGCTGCAGCAGCTGGATCACCCAGTACAGCGTCAGGAAGCTGCCGAAAATCGCGATATAGATGAAACCGACTTCCTTGGAGGCCAGCAGCAGTGACATCCCCGCCGCCAGCAGGATCAGCCACTTAGGTTTGCCGCGCATCCCCTCCGGCCCGTCCATGTACTGGAAGATCGCGTAGACCATGATCAGGGCGAAGAAGATCGCCGGCATGTCGTGGCGGATGTAGCGGCTGTAGTACATCAGCAGCGGCGAGGCCAGGAACATCAGTGCGGTCAGCAGCGCGCCGGTCCGACCCAGCCAGCGGCGCAACAGCAGCGGCATCATCACCACGCCAACGCCGACCAGCGCGGCCCACATGCGCCCGGTGAAGTCATTGTCGCCAAAGAGCATATAGAAGAATGCCGTCATGTGGAACAGCAGCGGGCCGTGCATCAGGGGGGTGTGCTGGAAGCTGCCGTTGCGGTACAGATCCCACGAGAACTTGGTATGCAGGCTCTCGTCATGGCTCATCACCCGCGCACCCAGGTCTACAAAACGCGTGGCCACTGCCAGCACAAAGATCACCACGTAGGCGATCGCTTCCCAGTTCAGCCCGTAGGCGTACTTCAGCACCCGTTCGTATGCGTGGGTATTCTTCTCAGTCAATACCGGTTCCACTGTGGCTTACCTCACCCTGAACAAAGACTGCTGTCCATGCGAAACATTCTTGGCGTGCGTCATCAGCTCCCCAGCGTCATCTGCAGGACGGGCACCGGAGACGGGTTGAGCGGCGGCGGCTCGGTCAGGCGCTCCACCCGGACCGCGACGGCTGTCGGCGACGCGACCAGCCGCAGGGGAGCATCCGTCATGCTCTGTGTGGCAGTCAGCACAATCTGCGGCGCGGGCTGGTCGTCCGGTGCTGCGCTCACCGCCGGGCGGGGCACCGCCAGCGCCGGCACCAGCAGAAGCAGGAGGAGGCTCACGCCAACCACCAGCCCGTAGGCAGGCCGCCGGCCGGACTGCGCGGGCGCGGCCTCCGCCACGATGCCCGGCAGCAGGCGCGCCAGCATCTCCGGGGGTGCTGCCATGCTCCGGGCACGAT
>CAZGYW010000287.1:0-4414 GCA_964530495.1 uncultured Anaerolineae bacterium | reverse complement strand
GTTGAGTCGGGTGGCGGTTCAGCAGCGCGACGGCGAGCGTGTGCTCCGCCGGGTCCACGGCCGCGGAGGCATCGACATACGGCACTGAGAGCGGGCCGCTGTGATCGTGGGGTGTGCTCACCCCGTCAAACGGCGTCGCATCATAAGCGGGTGAGCCAACCTCCACCCTGACGGCCGAGCCAACCATGAACTGCTGATAAAGGCGGAACACTTCGTACAGCGGAGTTAGCGTGATCGTGTCATCCCAGGCCCGGAGGGGCGCGTTGCCGTTGACCATGGTGACGTAATTGCCCATTCTGACCGCCTGGCTGAACCGGTGCATAACATGGAATACCCCGGCCGCGAAGAGCGCGTCCTGCACCTGCCGCGGACTCTTTCGATTGAGTTTGCCGCCAACGAAATGGCGCACGTTCCATTCATCAATCGTGAGCGCAATGGGGGCAGAAGCGTACGCCTCCAGATCGCGGACAACCTCACCCAGCTCCTGTTCAAATGCCACCGGCAGCGCGACCAGTTGCTCCAAATTACCCGGCCGGTCCAGGTGCGAATGGCCGTACATGTGGATGGCGAGATAGTCTGCCGGCCGGCGCATGCCGGTCAGAACCGCCCGGTTCCACACACGGTCAGTATGACCGACGGCGACCACCTCAATCTCGGGGTCAAGCCGGCGCATGTACTGCGCGTACTGGTTGAAGTCGCGCACATACAGTTCAGGGGGGGCAAAGCAGGCTTCCCAGTGGCCCCAGGCCTCATTGCCGATGCCCCAGATCGGCACCTTCCAGGGGGCGGCCTGCCCGTGCTCCTGGCGCAATGCGGTGTAGAAGGTGTGACCCTCGTAGTTACAGTATTCGAGCCAGGCCAGCGCCTCCAGCAGGCTGCCGCTTCCCATATTGATGTTGATGTAGGGCTGGGCAGAGAGGGCACCACACAGTTCCAGGAATTCGGACGTGCCAAAGCGGTTCGATTCCTCCCCGCCCCAGAAATAGTTAGGACGGCGCGGCCGCAGCGCTTTGGGTCCCACCCCATCCCGCCACCGGTACACATCCCCATAGTTGCCACCCCAGCGGATCACCGGCACGCGCATCCGGCGCAGGGCTTCCAATACCGGCGCGCGCAGCTCCCCGGCTTCGTCACAGACGCCACCGTAGATCACCCGATCATCCGGCTCAACATTCTCGATGTACTGACCATAAATGCGCGGGTCAATTGCGCCTGTCACCTGGGAAGCGTGGACTCTGACATCGGCATGAATGGACATGGGCTGCACACCTGCCTCTAGGGCTTGTTGGCAAACGGATTGTAGTGCGACGCGGCGGCGCCGGAGCCATCGCCCTTCTGAAGTTTGAGGGCATCGTCCTGAAGCACTTCCGCGCGGGCATCCAGCAGGTACTGACCCTGCGCGAGCAGCGCGGTTCGCACCGCCGCAACCGGGACCTGCCGGGTACTCTGCCCGGCGCGCACTGCGAAGGCGGCCGCGGTGCCCACCCCCTGCCCGATCGCCATGCTGGTGGCCATGACCCGCGCCGATCCAAACGCCGCATGGGTGGCGGAGATGCAGCGCCCGGCCACCAGCAGGTTGTCGAACCCGACCGGCGTGCAACAGCGGTAGGGAATCTCGTAGACCGCCTTGCCAGACCCGGTATAGATCTGCTGCTGGCCATCCGGCGGATGGATGTCAATCGCGAACGTGCCGCAGGCGATGCCATCCGCAAACGCCCGACCGGAGAGCACATCTTCCTCGGTCAGGGTGTAATCGCCGATGATGTGCCGCGTTTCACGGACGCCAACCTGCACCCCGGTATCGAGGATGTAGGACTCCTCAAAACCGCCCACGTTGGCTTTCAGGAAGCGGTGAATCTGCCAGGCCTGTTCTCGGGTCAGGGCCTCCGCGCGGGTCAGGTCGTCCGCATTGGTGCCATCAATCCCCTGCAGCCGGGTGGTATTCACGGCCACCTGCCCGCGACGTGGCAGTTGATACAGCAGGATACGGGGCGCTGCTGACGCAGGGAATTCGCCGCGCTCCATGGCCTTCACCACCAGGCTCTGCAATCCCAGAAAGGCGAGCGCGCCACTGCCATCGATCTCTGCGTCGGTGGGCGAGTCCTTGAGCAGATCACGGTTCGCCTTCATCCAGGCGCGCAGGCGCCGGTCATCCACATCCGCGATGCGGAAGAACAGCGTTACCGGCTGCATCATGCCATCGCCCTCGCGCCCCTTCGTGAACGGAGCACCGGCGCGCGCCGCCGCGTCGCCATCCGCCGAGCAATCGATCACCATCCCCGGCTGGATCGCCTGACGGCCCGATTTGTTCTCAATGATGACGCTTTCAACCGTGGAGCCGGCCACCACCACATCCACAACCCAGGTATGGAGCAGCAGATCCACACCGGCATCGCGCACCATCTGGAACAGACTGTACTTCATGCCTTCCGGATCGAACGGCGTCATCGATGCGTTGTCGAAGGTCAGGTCGCGCACGTGACCGGGTGACGCGGTCAGCTCGACCAGGCGATCCACTACTTCACCGGCGATCCCGCGAATGACCTGGCGCCCTTCGATATCATGAAAGGTGAACATCGGGTTGACCATGGCGACGGTCAGATTGCCGCCCAGGAAGCCATAGCGCTCCACGAGCAGCACGCGGGCTCCGTTGCGTGCCGCAGCGACGGCGGCGCCAATGCCAGCCGGCCCGGCGCCAATGACCAGGACATCGGGACGCGCGATAACAGGCGTCTTGCGTTCTGGCTCATGCACAAAATCCACAGCAGCCTCCAGTGCCTAGTAGTTCATTCCGGAGAGCGCGACACTGGCCACGAAATACCGCTGGAACAGCAGGTACATCAGGACCACAGGCAGCATGCTCACCACGGCCACAGCCATCATCAGCTGGTACTCGGTCCCGGTCTGGCCGGAGAAGAACGCGATCCCGACCTGCAGCGTGTACATGCTGGACGAATCCGCGATGATGAGCGGCCACAGGAAGGAGTTCCAGCTTCCGGTAAACGTGAAGATCGCCAGCACCGCCAGCGCCGGCTTCAGCAGCGGAAGAATGATCTGCACGTAGATTCCCCAGTCGTTGCTGCCATCAATCCGCGCCGCGTCGATGAGTTCATTGGGGATTGACTGCAGATACTGGCGGATCAGGAAGACGCCAAACACGCTGGTGATGCCGGGGATCATCAGTCCGAAATAGGAGTTGACGAGGCCCAGCGAACGTACCATCAGGTAAGTGGGCACCAGCGTGACCTGCGGTGGCAGCATCAACAGCACCAGGATCAACATAAACAGGAATCGCTTGCCCCGGAACTCGTATTTGGCAAAGGCGAACCCGGCTGTTGAGCTGGTAAACAGCGTCAGGAGTGTCGTGCCAATGGTGATGAAAACCGTGTTCTGGAAGAAGCGGGTGAACGGCTGGCGGCTCCACGCTTCCGCAAAGTTCCCCCACTGCGGTTCGTGCGGGAAAAGCACGATCGGCCACCGGAACACCTCACTCGGCGATTTCAACGCGGTCACGAACATCCAGACGAACGGAAACACCGTGACCACCGCCAGGATGATCAGAAGCAGGTAGACCCCGAGCTTGCCGAGATAGTGCCGCCAGCGTCTTTGACTATCGACACGTTCCATCACCGTCACGGTCGTTCGCCTCCCCGGCGCCAGACCTGCGGGGCATCCCACTTACTGCGATGCGGGCGGATGAAATGCCACCTCAGGCCGGTCAATACTCAACTTCCTGACCAAGATACCTGAACTGAATCACTGTGAAAACCAGCGTGATGAGCAGCAGCACCACCGATACGGCGGAAGCATAGCCCATCTCGTAATTCTGGAACCCGGCGGTGTAGACCATCTGGCCCAGGGTCATGGTGCTGTAACCGGGACCGCCACCGGTCATTACGTAAACCTGGTCAAAGACCTGGGAGGCATTGATCGTCGAGGTCACGACCGCCAGGAGGATCGTGGGCCGCAGGAGCGGGAGGGTCACATGCTGGAACGCCTGCCACTTCGACGCGCCATCAATGAGCGCAGCCTCCCGAAGCGAGCCGGGGATGCTCTGCAGGCCGGCCAGGAAGACGACGATATTCCACCCGAATGTCTTCCAGACACTCATGATGATAATGGCCGGCATGGCCCAGGTCGTACTGGTGAGCCAGGGAACCGGCGGGATGCCCAGCAGATCAAGCCCGGCGTTCAACACACCGGAATAAGTATCAAAGATGATCCGCCAGACCACTGAAACCGTCACCAGGGGCGCGATCACAGGCAGGTAGAAAACCGCGCGAAACACCACCCTTCCGCGCAGGCGGGCATCCAGCAGCACGGCCAGGGCCAGACCGATGATGATTCGCAGCACCACCGTGGCGACCATATACACCAGCGTGTTGCGCAGTGAAGCAAGGAACAGCGGGTCCTG
>CAZGYW010000286.1:3120-4429 GCA_964530495.1 uncultured Anaerolineae bacterium | reverse complement strand
AAGTGCCGGTCGTGTTTCTTTCCGCCAAGGGGCAGGATGCGGAGATGCAGACCGGCCTGGAGGCCGGGGCTACCGCGTATATCCTCAAGCCGTTCGCGCCGGATGAGCTGGCGCGGCGGGTGGCGGAGATCCTGCAGGAGCACGCGCAGGCGCCGGACCAGCCGGTTGAATAGGCAGCCGGGCAAAGGGCAGTTATGAGCGCCGTCACGATCGAAAATGACCTGGTTCATTACGAGGTGCTGGGCCGCGGGCGGCCGGTGATCCTGCTGCACGGGTGGCTGAGCTCCTGGCGCTACTGGATGCCCTCCATGCAGCAGCTCTCGCTGCGCTACCGCACCTACGCGCTTGACCTGTGGGGGTATGGCGATTCCGGAAAGGACGCCGGGCGGCTGACCCTGGACGCGCAGGTCCGGCTCCTGAGCGATTTTCTGGACAAGCTGGGCATTTCCAAAGTGGCCCTGGTTGGCCATTCGCTGGGCGCGGCCGTGGCCATTCGCTACGCTCGCCGCCATCCGGAGCGTGTGGCGCGCCTGATGGTCATCAGCCCGCCAGTCTTCGAATCCGATCAACTCCCGCATCCGGACGTTGCCCCGCCCGCCGATCCGGCGCCGGCAACGGCCCCGCCGCCCGCGCCGCATCTGCGCCGTCCGGCGGCCGGGCCTTCACGAACCGGGCTGCCGACGTACCGCAAGCCGGCGGTTTTCCGGCGCCAGGACGAGCTGGAGCAGCGCCTGGCGGCAGAGCTGGCCCGCCAGGGGATCACGCTCAACCCGAACGATCCGATCCCGCGCCTGGCGGATCTGGACAGGCGCGCGGATGCCACCCCGGCGACGCCATCCGCCCGCGATACGCAGGAGATCCAGGGTGGCGCCAGCCCGCTGCGGGAGCGCCTGTTCGGCAGCCGTCCGGGCGAGTTGCTGGCCCTGCATCTGGAGCGCGAGCACCCGGAATATGAGCGCCTGCTGAGCGAGGCGGCCAAAACGGCGCCGGAAGCGCTGTCCGCCAGCGTGCTGTCCTTTGACCGGGTTGACCTGGCTTATGATCTGCGCCGGCTTACCTCGCCAACGTTCCTGCTCCACGGCCAGTTGGACGCGTTACTGCCGCCCCCCTCGGAAAGCCTGATCGCGTACATGCAGGGCGGCAAGCACTCGCTGCGCTGCGAGATCGCGCCGTCAGTCGGGCACTTCCCCATGCTGACCGACCCCGCCAATTTCAACCGCCTGATGATGGATTTTCTGGAAGTGGGCGCGCTGGCCGATCTTGTGCTGCAGAAGGAACGCTGGATCCGCAAGGTACGCTGAGCGCCCCG
>CAZGYW010000286.1:0-3020 GCA_964530495.1 uncultured Anaerolineae bacterium | reverse complement strand
CCCGCTGTGGAAGGAAGCTGAACGATGAGCCATTCTGTGCGCGCGCTGGTGTTCGCCAATGGCGCTCTTGACCCGGGGCCGATGGTCAGCCGGGCGCTGGAGGAGGCCGGGCCGGGCGCGCTGGCGATCGCGGCGGACGGGGGCGCGCAGCATCTGCTGGCGCTGGGATTGCGTCCGCACGCCATCATCGGTGACATGGATTCGGTTCCGGATGACCTGCTGGCGCAGTGCAGCGCCGCCGGTGCGGACATCCTGCGCCATTCGGCAGCGAAGGACGAAAGCGACCTGGAACTGGCGCTGCTGTATGCGGCCGGGCAGGGCGCAGGCTGGATCCGGGTGATCGCGGCTCTGGGCGACCGGCTGGATCAGACGCTGGCCAACGTCCTGTTGCTGACGCTGCCCGCGCTGGGCGGGCGGGACGTTAGCCTGGTGGCCGGGCGCCAGGCGGCCCGTATCC
This sequence comes from uncultured Anaerolineae bacterium, assembly GCA_964530495.1. GTDB lineage: Bacteria > Chloroflexota > Anaerolineae > Aggregatilineales > Ch27 > CAZGYW01. The sequence continues at coordinate 2,563 of CAZGYW010000286.1, read as the reverse complement.
TGCCGGTCGGGACGCACACCCTGTACGGCGCGGCGGGGGATACGCTGTCCCTGATCCCGCTGGCCGGGGATGCGCGCGGCGTGACGACGGAGGGCCTGGTCTATCCCCTGCGGGCGGAGCCGCTGCTGTTTGGCCCGGCGCGCGGGATCAGCAATGTCTTTGCCGCGGCGGAGGCAAGCGTCAGCCTGGAGGGCGGGCTGTTGCTGGCGGTGCATACGCTGGGCAGGGCGTAACTTGTGCGCTGGTAAGGGGTTTTATATTACGGCACTTTACCTGGCCCATTTGTCAAGGAGTAATTGATGCAGATCGTGAGTGATCGCGGCATGGACCTGGCCAGGGAACAGCTGGCCGGGCTGGATAATATCCACCTGGTCCCCCTCCTGCTGACCCTGGAGGGCAAGACGTACCGCAGCGGAATTGACATTCAGCCGGAGGAGTTCTACCGGCTGCTGGCTGCGACCGATAGCTTCCCCACTACCTCGCAGCCTTCCGCCGGGGACTTCGCAGAGATTTACCGCGAGCTGGCGAAACAGGACCCTGAAATCCTCTCGGTGCACATTTCTTCGGGGTTGAGCGGTACGCTCAACGCGGCGCGGCAGGGCGCCGAGCTGGTGCCGGAAGCGCGTGTTACGTTCTATGACACTCGCACCCTCTCCGGCGCGGAGGGCTGGCATGTCGAAGCGGCTGCGCGGGCCGCGCAGGCCGGCTGGTCAATGGAACAGATCATTGACGTGCTGGAGCGGGTCACGGCGGCGACAGAAACGATCTATACGCTGGACGAGATGCGCTACCTCATCCACGGGGGGCGGATCAGTCACATCAAAGGGCTGCTGGCCTCCGTGCTCAGGATCAGGCCCGTGATCGGCGTCTCCAAGGTGGATGGCAAGTATTACCAGCGCGGGCAGGCGCGCACTTTCCGGCGCGCGGTCAACACCCTTGTTGACCTGATCGCCCAGCAGTACCCGGAGGGCAGTGAGCTGCGCGTTCAGGTGATGCACGCCGCCAACCCGGAAGGGGCGGAGGCGCTGAAGAGTGAGATGGACGCGCGCTTCAAGTGTCACTGGCTGCCCATTGCCGCGATCGCACCGGTGCTGGGCGCGCATACCGGCCCGACGCTGGTCGGGATCGCCTATGCGCCGCAGGCAGTATTTGCCGCGTTTCCCTGGTAAGTCCAGTTCTAAACTCTGAGTGTTAAATGTTGAGTTGGGCAGCGCCTTCCGGTGGCCGGGGGCGCTGTTTTCTATGCCGGGCCGGGGTCCGGGCGGAGAGCGATCTCAACCACGGCGCCGGGCATGAACTGGCTGGCCAACTGCTGCAGCCCGTTGGCCCGGTCGGTGCTGCCCGGCTCGGTCAGCAGGATCTGCTCACAGTAGACGGCGATATCTTCAACGATTCGCTCACAGCGGTAGTAGGCCAGCGCGATCGGGTCAACCACCGTCGGGCCATACCCCTGATAGAATAGTGACTCTTCTTCCCGGGTCGAACGCCGGTTGAGGAATTGGCCCCCACCGGGCACCATCAGATCGCGCTCTCGGGGCGCCAGGAGCAGCGTGTCCCAGTCGACGAGGTAAAGCCGGCCGCTGGACGCGATCAGGATGTTGGCAGCGTGGATATCGGCATGGCACAGGACGAACGGCCGGGGCCGGCTGCGCAGGTCGGCGGCGCAGTCCGCCGCCCGGCTGACGAGGGCGTTGATCGTCGTCTGTTGGCTCCGCAGCAGGGCGGCCAGCCCGGCGGCTACAGGATCGCGGAACCGGGTTGACTCCGCCAGCGCCATGAACCCCCGGACGGATTCCCGCCACCGGTCGGAATAGTCCTCCTGCCGGATGCGGCCGGCCAGCGCCGGCGGGAGCGCGGCCGTGTGCAGTGCGCGGACGACGCGCCCCAGGTCGATCCAGTGTTGATCCAGCAGGTCGGTTGCGTAACCGTCCTGCCCGGTGATGAACGGAAAGACCGCCAGCGCAAACCCGTCCAGGAGCGCCCATACCTGGCCTGTCAGGGTGGGCAGGGGCGCGATCACCTCCCTGAAGCCCTGCGCGTGGAGGAAGGCAGGCACGATCAGGGTCATCTCGTCAAACACACCACTTCTGAGCTTGACGAAATAGGCGTTGCCGGTGTCCGAAGTGACCCGGTAGGCCGCGGTGTTGCGGTCGGCGCCGAGGGGGAGGAATTCGATGGCGGCGGCGGTCAGCCCATAGGCCTCGCGCAGGCAGGCGCTGATCGCGGCGTCCGGGATGGCGGGTTTCTCGAGCATCCTACTCCAGCGGCCCCCGGCCGAACTGGCTCAGGCTGAAGCCTTCCCACGTGCCGGTGAGGGCGAAGCGCACGGCCGTGATCGCGCCCAGCATCAGGAAGGCCAGCGCAACACCGGCCACCAGCGGCAGGCGCAGGTCAGCCAGGGTGCGGGCGCTGTTCTCCCGGCGCGTTACACTCATGAACAGGATCGTCCAGACCAGCGTCAGCACTAGAACCGGTCCCAGCGCGCTCAGGATGCCGAAGATCGTGAGTGCCACCGGGCTGCGCAGCAGCACCAGCCCATCCGCGATGCCGATTACGACCAGCA
>CAZGYW010000285.1:0-4432 GCA_964530495.1 uncultured Anaerolineae bacterium | reverse complement strand
GCCCGTTCGCGCCGCAACAGCAGCGACTTTGACCGCGGCCGCCGCCAGATGCAACTCCTGCAGGCCATCTACCGCGAAGCCAAAGAGCAGGGTCTGCTGGCCCAGGCGATCGAGCTATGGCCGCGACTGAACGAGATCGCGGAGACCAACCTGACTCTGCCGGACATCATCGGCCTGCTGCCCATTGCGCTCAATCTGGACCCGAGTCGCATTCAGTCCTACAACTTCATCCGCACCTACCACACCACTCCCTGGCAGCCGCCGGACGGCGCCTACGTTCAGCTCCCGAACTGGGAGCCGATCTCACAGCTCATCACCAACTTCTACCTGCCCCCCACCGAAAACCGGCTCGTCAGCGAAGGCGCGCGGATTGAGGTTATCAACGGCAGTGGCAATGCGGGCTGGGGCTGGGTCGCGGCGGAACGGCTGGCCTGGGAGGGTTTTGTGCCGGTTGTCAGCGACGAAACGCCGGCGGAAACCGCTGCCCAGACAACCATCATCGACTACACCGGGCGGACGAAGGGCAGCAGCCTGAACAGCATCGCCGAAGCCCTGAACGCTAATGCCAACAACATCCGGATCGAGCCCGATCCCGCCAGCATGGTGGATTTCCGGGTCATCATTGGTGCGGATTACAATTCATGCACGTTCGGAGTGCTGCCTCCGGAAGCAACGCCAACGCCATCGGCCACCCCATCCAGTTGATGGTGGGAGTGACCCGGTCCGGTACAGGTTTGACTGCCATTGATCACAGGGAGTTATTGTCTTAACAGTAGCGCCTTACCACAAATTCCCTGTACAATGACGACTGACCATCGAGTATAATAGGGCACATCTGAAGTCTTTACCCACAGCGGAGAACAACCATGTCTGGTCATAGCAAGTGGTCAACCATCAAACGTAAGAAAGGCGCAGAAGACGCCAAGCGGGGAGCCATTTTCACCCGCCTGGCACGAGAAATTGCCATGGCCGCCCGGCAGGGCGGTGGCGATCCGAATTCCAATGCCACCTTGCGCCTTGCGATCGACAAAGCTCGCGGCTCCAACATGCCCAAGGACAACATCCAGCGGGCCATCGCGCGCGGAACTGGCGAAGGTGATGACGCCTCAGCCATAGAGGAAATCACCTACGAGGGATACGCGCCCAGTGGGGTGGCGGTGCTGGTGGACTGCGTGACGGACAACAAGAATCGTACGCTGGCCGAAGTGAAACACACGTTTAACAAGTACGGTGGCAGCCTTGCTTCCGCTGGCTCGGTGACGTGGCAGTTTGAGCAGAAGGGTTACATTTCCATCGACGCCGAGGGTGCTGATTTCGATACCGTCTTCATGCTTGCCGCTGAAGCCGGTGCTGAAGATGTTGAGCAGGAAGACGACGAGATCGCGATCTACACGCCGCGGGAAGTCGTCGCTGCCGTGGCTGACGTGCTGCGCGATGCGGGCTTCAAGATCAGCGAGTTCCAGCTCACCTGGACTGCCAAGAACGAGATGAGCCTGGGCATTGATGATACGCTGAAAGTCATGAATCTGATCGAGAAGCTGGAAGAACTGGATGACGTTGACAACGTCTCTTCCAACCTGGACATCACCGACGAAGCGCTTGAAGCGCTGTCCGCGACCTGACGCATGCTCATTCTTGGGCTGGATCCCGGCACCGCCACTACAGGATTCGGTTTCGTGCGGGAGCACCCGGATGGAATGCTGGAAGCCGTGGCCTATGGCGTGATCACGACCCTGCCCGCCATGGAGATGCCCCAGCGCCTCCAGAAGATATACCAGGACCTGACCGCACTGATCGAGGCCCACCACCCGGACGCGGCGGCAATCGAGCAGTTGTTCTTTGGCAGGAACATTACTACTGGCATCACGGTCTCCCAGGCGCGGGGGGTGCTGTTGCTTGCGCTGGCCAATGCTAATCTGCCGATTCGGGAATACAAGCCGAATGCGATCAAGCAGGCCGTCGCTGGCTACGGAGGGGCATCCAAAGCCCAGATGCAGCAGATGATCCAATCACTGCTGAACCTGGACAAGATTCCGCGTCCGGATGATGCTGCTGACGCGTTGGCAATTGCCATTACGGATATCAACAGCCAGCAGTATACACGGCTCATGGACTGAGGTCACAGGCATGATCGCGAGCATCAAAGGCCAGGTGGTGCAGCAGGGTGTTGATCACCTGGTGATCCTGGTGGGAGGCAGCATCGGCCTGAAGGTCTTTGTGCCACGCACGGTATTCGACCTTGTCGATGGCCCCGGCCAGATCATCCAGCTTGCCACCCACCTGGATGTGAGAGAAGACGCGCTGACGCTCTATGGGTTTGCTGACGACGATGAACGCATGGTATTCGAAACGCTCAATACCATCAGCGGAGTCGGGCCCAGACTTGCCATCAATATCCTGAGCACATTGAGCACGGCCCAGCTCCGTAACAGCATTGCCCAGGGCGACAGCCAGCTTCTAACCCGCGTGCCGGGCATCGGCAAGAAGAAAGCGGAAAAGATCGCGTTCGATCTCAAGGACAAACTGGCTGTTGCCGGGCCGCCGGAGTTGGCCGGCCTGATCGATGTTGATACCGATGTGCTGGATGCGCTGGTCGGACTGGGGTACAGCATTGTGGAGGCCCAGGCCGCTATCCAGTCCATTCCAAGAGATGCACCCAAAGAGATCGAAGAACGGGTGCGCATCGCGCTCGGGTACTTCACCTGAATAACCAAGGGGCCGCCCGTCACCTGCAGGCGGTCTCTTTTCATACCGGGCGGCGCCACAGAGGCAGGCCGCACCTTCCGGAGGAATACACTGATGACTGACTCCTCATTAATCGGGCGCCACGTCGACGTGCTGGACAAAGGTTGGGTCGAACTGATCGACCTGATGCCCCACCCGGACACCGGTATCAGTGGCGATCTGGCGATTGTGAATGCTGCCCGCGTCTCTTTCATGGGCGAAAGCAAAGGCGAAGAACGCGACAAGAAGTTGCTTTTCTACCTGTTGCAGCACCGCCATTCCAGCCCCTTTGAGATGGTCGAGTTCAAGTTCCGCGTGCGGGCGCCACTGGTTACCTGGTGGCAGTGGGTACGCCACCGCACCTGGAATTTCAACGCCCAATCCGGCCGCTACACACCCTTTATGGAACAGGACTTCTACGTACCGGATGTCTGGCGTCTGCAATCCTCCGATAACAAGCAGGCCAGCGAGGGCGAGCTGAGCGGGCCGGATGGTGAGGCATTGACCCGCGATCTCGTCGCTCACTATGCCGAAGGTTACCGGTTGTACGAGAAGGCGCTGCAGATGGGCGTAGCGCGTGAAATGGCGCGCCTGTTCCTGCCGGGTTTCGCCGTCTACTACACCTGGGTAGCCAAGATCGACGCGCACAACCTGATGCACTTCCTGCAGTTACGGATGGCCAGCGAGGCCCAGTACGAAATTCAGGTCTACGCGCAGGCCATTTACGAGCATTTCTTCAAGCTGGCCCTCCCGTGGACGGCGGAAGCGTTCGAGCGCTACGTGCTGAACCCGCGCGATGGTGGCTGAACTAACGCAGGCAGCCGGGAAACAAGGTGTTGCAGCCCCGGCAGATACCAGAGGATCGCGCGTTCGCACTGCGAATTTCTGCCGCGGCCGGCAGTGGACAATCGCCTGCAAGCGTGTACAATTTCCCCCTGCCAACTGAAGCGGTAAAACGCTGTTACATGGTTGCCTTTGTGGCGTGTAGTTATCACTGTAAGGAGATCAAGAATGTCTTTTCTCCGTCGTCGGGTTGGGCTCAGCCTGCTGGCCCTTGTCCTTCTTGTGGCACCACTGACCGTCCTCGCCCAGGATGATACCGTCCGCATCGATGGCTCACGCATCGTTGCCGACGTGATCGCCCCGGTAATCGAGGCGCTCGAAACAGATGTCAACCTCGAAATCTCCGGCTCCAACAACGGCCTGGCGCGCCTGTGCAATGGCGAAATCGATATCGCTACGGTGACCGGCGCGATCACGCGTGAACAGGAAGAAGCCTGCGCCGCGAACGACATCGCGTGGGTCGAAGTTCCCGTTGGATACGATGCGCTGGCGGTAGTGAGCAACCCGGCCATTACCACCCCGCAGTGCATCACCTTCCCCGAATTGTCAACGCTCTTTGGCCCGGCCGCCAGTGGAACGGTGACCGCACTGAACCGGGTCAACGTTGCCTGGGGAACCGCGGCCATCCAGGCCTATGCCCCGCCGGCGGACAGCGCTGCGTTCAGCCTGCTGGACAGCCTGCTGCCCGGTGACGGCCTGCGTACCGATTTCACCACCGAAGCCGATCCGGCCGCGCTGCTGGGTGCAGTGGCTACGACGGAGGGCGCCCTGGGCATTGCGCCGCTGGCCGCGGTCCTGAACGGCGATGCCGTCGTCAACGCAATCGCGCTGGATGACCTCAGCGGCAACGGCTGTGTCGATCCTG
>CAZGYW010000284.1:0-4449 GCA_964530495.1 uncultured Anaerolineae bacterium | reverse complement strand
ATCACGCCCACCGTCTGGGTCAGCGCCGGGTCATCGAAGGCGATGCCGCCCGGCCCTTCCGAGCCCAGCAGCATACCGATCAGGATGAAGAGCAGCAGGGCGGGCACGCCAAAGCGCGCGGCGAGCTTGCTGGCCAGCACGCTGCCGATCAGCAGCGTGGCGGCGATGATCAGCGGGGTTTCCAGCGCGATCATGGGTGGGAGGCAGCCCCTTTCCATGCGAATACCTGCTGCCAGAGTGTAACCAGCTTCGCGGTCACGCTCCAACAATCTGCTGCGATCTTCCGCGATTCCCGCGCCTCTGTTACACTCTTGAGGGTATGCACGGTGGCACACAGAGGCTCAGCGCATGGCAACCCGGCACGCATGGCACAGTCTGTATATCCCTCTGGACGACCAGGCCCGCGTCGCGGAGGCCCTCGCGGCGGCGCTGGTCGCGGCGGGTTTCACCCGTTACGATCCGTTCCCCGGTGGAACGGGCCTCGCCTTCGGGTGGCAGGAGCGCCTGCGCCATTTCGTCGCGCCCGCTGCCGGCGGCTGGACGCGCATCCTGGGCGAACTGGCGCCGGAGTTGCTGGCCGCGCTGGCCGCCGCGCTGGGTGGCCAACTCCTGTACGCCTGGCTGGACGAGGAAGGCGGCGGGGTGTGCGTCTGGACGGCGGACGGCGGCGTCCATGACAGCGCGGCCCTGGTGGAATGGCTCGGCCCGGAGTGCTCGGCCATCGATCTACGGCGTGCGGTGGAAGGCGATGCCCTGGCGCCATTGCTGGAGCAGCCTGGCTCCGCGGGGCTGGCCGTGCCGCTGCCGCCTGACGTGCAGGCGCTGGCTGGCCGCGTGGACGAACTCGAAGCCGGCAAGTTAATGGACCGCCTGACCCGCAGCATCTTTGGCAAGCCGGGCCGCGGTGGGGGGGAGGCCCGCTCCGCCGCGCTGGGCATGCTGGGCGGCATCCCCTGGAACAGCGAGGCCGGGCGGCGCATCCGGGCGGTGATGGGCTGCCTGAACGTGCCCGTCGGCTGGCGCGAGCCGGACCTGGAGGCGCTCAGCGCGGCCTACCAGGTGGCGCGCGCCCGCCGCCACAGTCCGGATGGGCTGCGCCTGCCGGGCGATGAGGCGGCGCTGGCGGCTGTGCCTGACGCATTGGACTATCTGCCCGTATACGCCGGGCGGCGCTGAGAAGGGGAAATGGGTCAGTGACGAACCGTCGTGTCAGCTGGGATGATCGGTATGCGGCCCGCGCGCAGCGGCCGTATTCGCCGCCGGATGCGCTGCTGGTGGCCTACGCGCCCCGGCCGGGGCCGGATGCGCCGCCGCCTGCCGCGCTGGACCTGGCGGCCGGGCTGGGCCAGAATGCGCTGTGGCTGGCGGCGCAGGGCTACCGGGTGGATGCCCTGGACTTCAGCGCGGTGGCGCTGGCGCGCGCCCGGGCGGAGGCGGCAGCGCGCGGCATGGAAGGCGTCACGTTCCACCAGGCTGATCTGGAGCATGCGCAACTGCCGGAGGCGACCTGTGACCTGGTGTGCTGCTTCCGTTACCTGAACCGTGCGCTTTTCCCGGCGATCCGGGCGGCCGTCCGGCCCGGCGGGCTGGTGATCTACCAGACGTATAACGTTCGGCGCCTGGCGCTGCGCGGCGGCAGTACGCAGTACCTGCTGCAGCCGGGCGAGCTGGCGACGCACTTCCCCGGCTGGGAGGTGCTGCACGATGACGAAGTGGGCGAGCTTTCGCGCTTTGTGGCGCGCCGGCCCGCTGACCCAGAAGCGAAGGCAGATCGATGACCCTCAGGGATCGCGTAACCATCTGGGCAACGCGGGCGCTGGTTGGCCTGGCGCTGCTGTACTGCTCCGAGGTGCTGGGCTGGAGCAGCGATCCGCTGGCGCTCACGGCGGGGGCGTGGGCGGCGCGTGGCCTGATCACGCTGGTCATTGCGGCGCTGGTGCTGGACCTGATGGCGCGTTTCGGCGTGGGGGAGCTGTTCGGGCTGCTCGTGCTGGCCGGGTTATACGGGCTGCTCAATGGGGCGCTGATCACGGGGAGCGCCTTCAGCGCGCTGCCGCTGAGCCTGCTCACACGCCCGCTGGGCCTGCACACGCTCGGCGGCGGGCTGCTGGCCCTGCTCCTGCTGGCCTGGCTGCTGGACGGTCGCGGCTTTGTGGCGTGGCGCGCGGCGATGCTGGCGGGGGTGGGAGTCCTGTGGGGGGTGTGGGTGCGCTGGTATCCGCTGCTGCCCGCCAATGACTTCCCGGTGCCGGGGCTGGCGACCGCGCTGGCGCTGGCCGCCGGGGGGATCGCGGTGCTGGGCCTGCTGCTGGCGGGCACGCTGCGGCTGTACCGGCAGCGACCGCTGGTGCTGGAAACGGCGCTGCGCCTGACGGCCTGGGAGTGGGGGGCGGTGCTGGCCGTGCTGTTCCTGGCCTATGCCGGAGAAGCCGGGGCGGGACGCATCCGCCCCACGGATGGCGCGCTCCTCGGCCTGCTGGTCGGGTACCTGATCCTGCTGCTGGCATTTCTGCGCGGGCAGGCCGCGCGGCCATTTGTGCGCCGCCTGGACCCGCCCCGGCCGGTGAGCGTCGCCGTGTTTGCGCTGTATGCCGCGCTGCTTGTGCTCCCGGCGGCAGCGGGCTACGCCCTGCCGGGCAGCGGGCCGGACGGCCTGCCGCTGCGCGCGCTCACCACCGGCCTGACGCTGTTCGGGCTGGTGTGGCTGCCGGGAGTATCGCTGGGCCTGGGATTCCGGACGTACATCCGCCTGTTCCGCCAGGGGGGGTAGGAGGCAAGCCGTGGACATCGTTCAACAACTCACTGCGACCGGGGAGATGCTGCTTGCCGCGCTGCTGAGCATGCTGATCGGCCTGGATCGCGAGCGCCGCCACCGCCCGGCCGGGATGCGCACCCACATGCTGGTAGGCATCGGGTCGTGCCTGTTCACCATCCTCTCGATCTATGGCTTCGAGGGGGAGACGAGCCGCGTGGCGGCCAACATCGTGACCGGCATCGGCTTCCTGGGCGCGGGGACGATCATGCAGCGCAAGGGTGACGTGCACGACCTGACGACGGCGGCCAGCATCTGGGCAACCGCGGCCGTCGGGATGGCCGCCGGGGTGGGGATGTGGTTCACGGCGATCGTCGCCACGCTGATCGTGTGGACGGTGCTGGCCGTGCTGCGCCGCTTCCAGGACAAGAGCTACGATAGCAGACCCGTCACCCCTGACGAGCGCCAGGGCCACGCGCCGTCTGAGGTCATTCCTCCCCGACCGTGACGGGCACGTCAAGCTCCTGCCCGGCCCGGTAAACGCGCAGCGTGACCGAATCGCCGGGGCGCGTGCTGTTCTCCAGGTAGAGCGTCAGGTCGTCGCGGGTGTGCAGCGGCTCCCCGTTGACGGCGAGAATCGTGTCGCCTCCGCGGAACACGTAGCCGCCGCGCGTGCGGGCGACTTCCGCCGCCTGCAGCCCGGCCCGCGCTGCCGCGCCGTTGTAGGCCATGTCCACGATCAGCAGGCCGCGCTGCGGGCCGGATTCGGCCGGGCGCAGCTCGTAACCCAGCTCCCGGACGGTCACCTGCAGGGAGGGATGCGGGTAACGACCCTGGGCGATCAGCGCGGGGACGACCCGCCTGACGGTGTCAATCGGTACGGCGAAGCCGATTCCCACCGAGCCGCCGGAAACCGACTGGATCGAGGTGTTGATGCCGATCACCTCCCCGCGTGAATTGAGCAGCGGGCCGCCGGAGTTGCCGGGGTTGATGGCCGCGTCAGTCTGGATCACGTTGCCGACCTGCAGGCCCGAGGCCGACTCGATGGTGCGGCCCAGCGCGCTGATCACGCCGGTGGTCAGCGTGCGGTCCAGCCCGAACGGGTTGCCGATGGCGATCACGTACTGGCCGACGCGCAGCGGCGCATTCCCGGCCAGGGGCAGGGGCGTGAGCGCGACTCCCTCCGGCGCGATCCTGAGCACCGCCAGGTCATAGTACGCGTCCGCGCCGACGATCGCCGCTGAGTAGGAGGCGCCATCCGCCAGCAGCACTTCCACTTCGGAGGCGTCCTCCACCACGTGCCAGTTGGTGATGATGTGACCGGCTGTATCGTACAGGAAGCCGGAGCCGGTGCCTTCCTGCGGCACGATGCCGCGCCAGAAATCAAGGACCTGGGTGCGGCTGGTGATGTGCACCACGGACGGGCTGGCCCGTTCATAAACCGTGTTGGTCACGACTTCCTGGGCATCCAGCAGGCTGAGCGCGACCGGGTCGATGGTGGGTGTGGGTACGGCCTGGGCGCTGGCAACCGGCGGGGCCTGCCCTGTGAGCAACAGCGCGGAAAGCAGGTTAACCGCCAGCAGCCCGGCCAGGGCCGCGGTCAGGGATTGGCGAGTGAGCATCGGTGCGCCTCCAGCAGAGCTAACAGCGTGCCTGTCTGCCAGAATCATACCGCAGGCCCGCGGCACGGGGGAATG
>CAZGYW010000283.1:0-4453 GCA_964530495.1 uncultured Anaerolineae bacterium | reverse complement strand
ATCTCGCTGGTGCACGACGAGCCAGTCGGGATGCCGGCTGGAGCAGGGGAGCGAGCGTATGGCCGGGGCCTGATCGTAACCGCCGCGCTGCTGACCGTGATCGCCCTGGCCGTCCTCGCGCTGCTGACCGGCGGCTTTGGCCTGCTGGACCGCGCTACACCGACCTTCACGCCGTCATTGGCAGTCGAGCAGGCCGCGCGGCTCACCGAGGCTGCCGCGGCCCTGCTGACGCCTTCCGCGACGGCAACGGCCACGCCGTCCCTGACCGCTACGCTGACGCCCTCCCGAACTCCAACCCCAGATCGCCTGGCCACTTCGGATGCGGTGGATTTCGCCACGCTGCGCCAGGTGATGCGTGACCTGACCGCCACCGCCAACGCCGCGCTGATCGACCAGGCGACAGGCCAGGCCGCGGCGACCGCCACCGCGCTTGCGCCGCCCACTGCCACGCCGTCTCCGCGCGCGACTTCGACGCCAACGCCCTCGCCTACCCGCCGCGTGACGGCCAGCCCTACCCGGCCGCTGCCGGTGGTCAGCCCGTCGCCGCGTCCCACGCGCACCGCCACCCTCACGCCGACCGGGCTGCCGCTGGTCTCCTGCCCCGGGCTGCTGCCTTCCCGCCTGGCGCCGGGCTTGCTCGGCCAGGTCAGCGCCGACGATCCGCGCCCGGTCAACGTGCGCAGCGCGCCCGGCCTGGCCGCCACCCGCCTTGATAGCTTCCCGGTCAACACCCGCTTCCGGGTGCTGGAGGGGCCGACCTGCGCGGACGAGTATCCCTGGTTCCGGGTGGAGCGCCTGGCGGATGGCCGGACAGGCTGGATCGCGGAATCCGGTGAAGGTGTGTACTACCTGGAGCCGGTCGATCCGGAGGCGGAAGCCGGACGCTGCCCCGGCGCGCTCCCGTCCCGGCTGGCGATCGGGATGACCGCTGCGATTGATACACCTGACGGGCTGCCGCTGCGGCTGCGCGCCGAGCCGGGCGAGGACAGGCCGGTCATGACGCTGCTGGCCAACCGCCTGCGCCTGACGGTGCTGGAAGGCCCGGCCTGCGGGGACGGCCTGATCTGGTGGAAGGTGCGCGCCCAGGATGACCGGGTGGGGTGGGTCCCCGAGGCGGATGCGGACAGCTACTTCGTTGAGCCGGTGAGTTGAGGAGGCGCGCCCGTGACCGATCAGTCTGCTGCCCCGCAGCCGGATCTCGTCGTCTATTTCCTGGTGCTGCTCAAGAAAGGCCCGATCTGGTCGCCGGAGGTAACGCCGGAGGTGGAGGCCCGCCAGGCGGCGCATCTGGCGAACATCGCGCGGCTCCACGCGGAAGGCAAGCTGCTCCTGGCCGGGCCGTTCATCGACCCGCCGGATGACGACCTGCGCGGCCTGTTCATCCTTGCGGCAGGGTCGTTGGCGGAGGCGGTCGCCCTGACGCAGGCTGACCCGGCGGTGCAGGCCGGGCGGTTGGCGATGGAGGTGATCCCCTGGGCGACGGCGCGCGGCCAGCTCCCTGGCGGCGTCGCGCTGGAGGAGTATCTGGCGGGGCGCGAGGGCTAACGGCGCGTTACGTGCCGGGGTCCGCCAGGCAGCGCAGGGGATACGCTTCGCCGGGCGGATCGTTGAGGCTCAGTCCCAGGTACGGGGTGGGATCGAGCGTGTTCTCGAACACGGCTTCATTCAGGTAACGCCCCAGCAGGTCACTCTTGACGATACTGAAGTGCAGGTGCAGCCCGCCAATGGGACGAGCGCCCGGCCCGCCGTTGTAAACGCCCTGGTAGCCGATCAGCTCGCCCTGCCGGACCGGCACCTCGCTCGCGCCGGGCGGAAAGCGCGCCGCGATATAAGACACCTCGCCGCTGGCATCCGCCATGTGGGTGTAGTAGGTCCAGATTGTGCGGCCCGGCTGCAGCGGGTCGGCGTGGCGGATGATCGCCGCCGACTTCCAGCCTGCCTCGCGGGTCAGGAAGCCGTCTTAGGCGGCGTAGACCGGGATCGGGCCCGGCGCCCCCGCGCCGAAAATGTCGATCCCGGGGTGGGGAGTCAGCACGTTGTAGACGCCGTAGGCCGCGTTCCAGGGCAGTCCGCCGACCAGCCCGGCGGAGGGCACCAGGAACGGGTAGCCGGGGCACGGCGCGCTGAACTCGGTTGTCAGCGCCGGGCGGGAGGCCGGATCGTTGAACCAGCTAATCAGGGCGTCGTTAGCCGGGCGGTGCACGATCTCGCTGGCGACGCGGCGCGCGCCACGATACGCGACGACCAGGCCGCCAAGCAGGATCGCGGTGGCGAGGGGCAGGATGATCAGCCACCACCAGCGGCGGCGGGGTTTGGCGGGCAAAGGCACGGCGTTCCTCCAGTCAGGCCGCCAATCGTAATCGCACCGGTGCGTTTTCGCCAGCGTCTGAATTGCCGGAAAAGAGGAGGCCCCGGCGTGTGTTCCAACCGGGGCCTGTGGGTGAGGAGATTGTCCTGCTAGAAGTCTCTGTCAACAGTGGTGATGTTGGGCATTTCCACCACATCACCGGCATCATCAAAGGCGGTGTATGCCTCGTCAGGCTCGCCTTCGGGCATCACCAGCCACATCACCACATAGAGCATCAGGCCCGGCCCACCCAGCAGGGTGAGGAAGACGAAGCCCAGCCGGACGAGCGTGACGTCCAGGCCCAGGTAGGCTGCCAGCCCGGCGGCCACCCCGGCCACCTGCTTATCGGTCTTGCTGCGGTAAAGACGCTTGCCGTTCATGGTCATAGTCCCCTTGGTTAGTCGTGCGTAGCTGTCAGGTAATACGTAAAGCCGCTGCCAGAGTTGTGCGCGGCCTTAGCGGATGCGCTGACCGGCGCCTTCTTCCGGCACCACGATCCACATCGCCAGGTAGAGCAGCACGCCCGCGCCATCCGCCAGACCCAGCAGCAGGAACGCCAGGCGCACCAGCGTAATATCCAGGTTCAGGTAGTCGGCCAGCCCGGCGGCCACGCCCCCCAGGACGCGATCGGTACGGCTGCGGTAAAGCTTCTTCTGCATCTGCCCCTCTCCTTACAATACTTGCGCGATCCACCGGATTGCGAGTGCGGTGTTTCTACCGGTATATACGCCGGGGTCGCGGCGCGGGTTGCGCGCTGTGGCTGACGGTTGGCTGACAGCTGCGCGTCAGCTTTACGGAAGGGGTACGGGTGCGTCTGGCAGGCCGGGCGCGACCGGGGCACAATTGAGGATGGTTGGGCGGGCCGAGGGGGTGCACGATGGGCTACTACGATATCCTTCGCCAGCAGGTCAGGCTGGACGGTGAGCGGGTGACGATCCACACCAAGGACGGCCTGCCGCCCTGGGACGAGATCGAGAGCGCCGTCACGCTGCTGGCGGAAGGCGCGGCGATTCCACCTGGCGCGCGCGTGCTGGTGCTGGAGAGCGGGAGCGGGGCGCTGGCTGTGCTGGCCGCCCGGCGCGGCGCGGAAGTCCACTGTTACGACGGCAGCCTGATCGCCTGCCGGATGACGCGCCAGACGCTGGAGAGCAACGGTGTGGCCGGGCAGGTCTATGACGCGGTGTGCCCGCCGCCCTCCGCCGCCGGGACGTTCGACCTCGCGCTGCTGGTCGTTCCCAAGGGCCGGGCCTATACCCGCGCGCTGCTGGGTGGCGCGGCCCGCGCCCTCAAGCCCGGCGCGCGCCTGTACCTGGCCGGGGCGAATGCCGCCGGGGCCAAGGCCATCGTCAAGGACGCCGGGGCGATCCTGGGGCGTTCCGCGACGGTGCGCACCCGAGCCCGCGCCCGGCTGGGGAGGGCGGTTCGGCTGGGCAGCGCGCCCGGCTCACCGGCCCCGGAGGCAGCCCTCCCCGACGTCGAGGCGGCCGGGCTGAAGCTCACCGGCGCGCCCGGCGTCTTTTCCTGGGATGCACTGGACGACGGCACGGCCAGCCTGCTGGCCACCCTGAACGCGGAGTTGTGCGCCAGGCGGCGCGTGCTGGACGTTGGGTGCGGCTCCGGCGCGATCGGGCTGACCGCGGCAAAGCTCGGCGCGGTGGCGGTGGACATGATCGACGTGGCCTGGCTGGCCGTGGAATGCGCCCGGCTCGGCATCCGCGCCAACGGCCTGGGCGAGGTGTGCCGCGCCTGGCCCGCCGACCTGTACGCCGATGTGCCGGACGGAACGTACGACCTGATCCTCTCCAACCCGCCGTTTCACAGCGGGCAGGGGGTGGAAACGGCCGCTGTGGAGGCCCTGATCAGCGGCGCGCACGAGCGCCTGGCGGAAGGCGGGCGGCTGCGCCTGGTAGCCAACGTTTTCCTGCCGTATGAGGCGCTGCTCGGCGCAGCCTTTGGCGCGCGCCGGGTGCGGATCGTGGCTGAGGACGCGCGCTACCGGGTGCTGGAGGCGGGCCGCTAGAGCAGGCCCAGCGCGGGGACCAGGCTGGTCACGATCAGCGCCTGGGCCACAATGTACGTTCCCCAGATCAGGTCACCCAGGTAGCG
>CAZGYW010000282.1:2091-4460 GCA_964530495.1 uncultured Anaerolineae bacterium | reverse complement strand
CTTCCTCAGTCGGAGAACGGCTCGAACGCCATCTGGACGGTATACCCCTCCGGCGGACGGGGGATGCTCACCCAGAACGGGCGCGCCAGCCGGTAGTTGCAGTCCCCGGTCACGCCCCAGCGCACGTGCATCGTCACCGTCCGGGTGGCCGCATCCGTGACCAGGGCCAGCGGGTCGGTGAACGCCTGGCAGCCTGTCCCGACGTTGACCACGCCGATCAGGATGCGGCCCGTCTCAAAATCGAACGGCTCGCGGATCACGGGGAAGCGGCACAGCGCGGATTCGTCCACCTCGTTGTAAAACGTAATGAGATCCGCCGCGCTGGTGAGCAGAAAGCCGCGGTTCGCCTGCTCCACCCAGTAGTTGAAGCACACGCCGCCGAACAACGCCCGCGCATCCTGGAAAGGCTGGCCGGCAAACGTGGGGTCGGGCGTCACGGCCGGTACAGCGATTTCCGGCAGGGCAGGCCCGCGCACCGGCAGGTTGCACCCCGCCAGGATTAGCACCGCCACCATCAGACCCGGTCGCCACCAGCGCACCGCATCTTCTCCCCGGTCACCACCGCCGCGCTTGTTCAGATTGTACAGGATTTGTCGGGAAGGGCGTAAAATCGGTCTGAATCCGCTCGAATTGCTTGGATGTTAAGAGGTGGCCGGTATATACTGAATATAGTCAGTGGGTTATCAGAGGAATAAGCTTCCTCCTGCCGGGGAATCTGCCGTTATGGTACAGATGCTGGACGGCGTGGTTATTGATGGCAAATTCCGGCTCATCGAGGCTGTCGGCAAAGGTGGGATGTCGATTGTCTACCGCGGGCAGCAGCTCAGCCTGAACAACCGCGAGGTCGCGGTCAAGGTGATGAGCTTCGACCCGGATGAGAACCCGGAACATGCCGCGCGCTTCACGCGCGAGGCGGCCATTGTTGCCACGCTGGAGCACCCGTACATCCTCCCGATCTTCGAGTACGGCTCCGACGACGAACGGCGGCTGCTGTACCTGGTAACGCCGCTGATGCAGAACGGCAGCCTCAAGCGCCGCATTCTGGAAAAAGGCTCGCTCTCCCTGGCGGAGACGCTGGACGTGCTGGAGAAGATCGGCAGCGCGATCCACTACGCCCACGAGCGCAGCGTGATCCACCGTGACATCAACCCCCGCAACATGCTGCTCAGCAACTTCGGGGATCCGATCCTCTCCGACTTCGGGCTGGCCCGTGTGGACGGCGGCCTGCAGGTCTCCCAGATTGGCTACATGGCCGGCACCAAGGCCTACATGAGTCCCGAGCAGTGGGTGGGTGAGGACCTGGACCGCCGCTGCGACATCTATTCGCTGGGCATTTCGCTGTACGAGATGCTGACCGGTGAGCAGCCCTTCACCGGCGATACCGCGCGCGAGCTGGCCATCCAGCACCTCCAGGAGTCGCCGCCCTCCCTGCTGGCCAGGGCACCGCACCTGCACCCGGCCATTGAGGCGGTCATCCTGCGGGCGGTTGCCAAGCTGCCCGCCGAGCGTTTTGACACCGTCCGGGACCTGGTGGTGGCCTTCCGGGTTGCCACGCGGGAGGCCGCGGCGCCAACCGCGCGGGTCAGCCCGGCGCCGCGCCGCCTGAAGCAGCCAACCCCGGCGGAAGCCCGTGCCGCGCTGCTGGCGGAGGAGGGCATCACCCACATTCCTCAGCCGGAGCTGACCGTCCAGCTGGAGACCATCAGCCTGACGTTCGCCGTGGATCGCGAGCAGTTCGACTCCGGGCGGGCGCTGAACATTATCACCGGGCTGCTGACGCCTGATTTCCCGGATCTGGCGATTGAGGGCGTGGCCATCCAGCCGGGCAGCACCGTTCTGAGCCTGACCATGTTGAGTGAGGCCTGTGCCCGGTTGTTCGCACTCGTGCGCCAGCAGCCGGAGTTGTTCAAGCCCTACCGGCTGGTGAGCGTCAGCTATCGGGATGAAACCTGGAAGCGCTCCGCAATGCCCGGTGTGCGCGGCTGGCTGATCCGCATTGCGGCGGTTATCGTGCTGATTGCGGCCGGCGTGCTGGGGGTGAGTCTTGCCCGGCAGGGCAGCGCGTCCACTTCCGCCCCAATTGCCACCCCGGAAGCGCTGGCCGCTGCCCTGATCCCGGAGGCCAGCGCAACCGATGTTCAGACGCTGCCAACCGATACGCTGCCGCCAACCAGCCCGCCTGTGATGGCGGTGGCCCCCTCGGACACCGCTGCGCCGATCGTGCCGACGCTGACCCCGGCGCCGCCAACCACCGCAGCAACGCTGACGCCGGTGCCGCCGACCCTGACAGCGACGTTCACCGCCCTGCCGCCGACCGCAACCCTGACAGCGACCCTGACTCCGACAGCGACGCTGATCCCATCAGCGAC
>CAZGYW010000282.1:0-1991 GCA_964530495.1 uncultured Anaerolineae bacterium | reverse complement strand
GGCGAGAACAAGAATCAATGTCCGGCGGACTGCCCGGCGTAAGCAGCCAACGCGGCGCGGCATATGCGGCAGCAGCAGGCAACAAACAGGGCACGGATTCTCACGGATAGAGCATTAAGATTTGAAAAGCCTGATCCGTGTTTTGTCCGTGCCTGATCCGCGAAAATCCGTGCCCCATGCTTCTGGCTTCGACGCCTGGACGCTTGCCGCTTCGACGCTTCCAGCCGGTTGAAATCCGGGCGGGCAGCGGGTAACATTTCCACCGAAATGCGCGGGGGGCGGGCATCGATAACCCGCCTCTTCTTTTTGTCGAACAGCCTGAGGATCACTTGCGTCATGCACTCTAATTCCAACTTCAATCGCCTGCTGCGCCGGACGCTGTTGATCGCGCTGATCGGGTTGCTGCTGCCGCTGCCGGTTCACGCCCAGGCGGGCGCGACCCTGCGCGTGGCCTCCCTGCCCGTCGCCGGATCGGCCCCCGGCTCCCCGCTGCCCGATCCGCTGACCATCCCGCCCGATGATGCCGCCGGGCATGATCTGCTGAACAACCTCTTTGTCGGCCTGTTCCGCTATGACGCGGCAGCGGGGGAGGCGGTGCCCGTCCTGGCCCACGATTGGAGCGTCAGCCCGGACGGCCTGACCTGGACGTTTGCGCTGCGCCAGGACATCCCCTGGGTGCGCGCCAACGCCGAAACCGGCGCGCTGGAAGTCCTGCGCCCGGTGGTCGCCGCGGACTTTGTCACCGCCGTGCGGCGGGCCTGCCACCCCCTCAAGCTCACCCCGGCCAGCACGGCCATGTTCGTGATCGAGGGCTGCTATTCCGCCGTGCAGTTCAACCCGGTGCTGGCTACGGATGAGATCGTCAACGGCCTGGTCGGTGCGGAAGCCCCCGATGATGCCACGCTCGTCCTGCGTCTGACCTTCCCGGTCACCTTCCTGCCCTCGTTGCTCACCGCGCCGGAATTTCGCGCCGTTCCGCGCGAGTTTGTGGACTTCACCGCGGCCTGGCCACGC
Organism: uncultured Anaerolineae bacterium; assembly: GCA_964530495.1. Taxonomy (GTDB): domain Bacteria; phylum Chloroflexota; class Anaerolineae; order Aggregatilineales; family Ch27; genus CAZGYW01. Next base: position 977 of record CAZGYW010000282.1, on the reverse strand, counting down.
ATGGCGCAGAGCGGCCCCTACGTGCTCGATCCGGCCACCAGTGAGGACAGCCTCAGCCTGATCCGCAACCCCTTCTGGCCGGATGTCCTGCCCGGCAACATTGAGCGGATCGCGTTCAGCTTCACGGATGACCCGGCGGTGGCTTTCGCCTCCGGCGCGGCGGACTTCGCCCGGCTGCCTGCCGGCGCGGAGACGGTGGCGCTCCCCGGCGCGGTCGTGACCCGGGGGCGGACGGTGACCGTGCTCGGTTTCTCCACCGAGCGCCCCTGGGTGAGCAGCCTGGACGTGCGCCGCGCGCTGGCCTTCAGCCTGGACCGGGCGGCGCTGGTGGCGGATAACCCCGCCGTCCTGCCCGCCACCACCCTGACCCACCCGGCAGCCATCGGTGCGGCGGGCCTGGCGGAGGCGGTGGTCGATGGCGCGCCGGAAGCGGCCCGCGCCGCGCTGGCGGCGGCCGGTTACCCGAACTGCGCCGGCGTGCCAGGCCCGATCGGCATCGGCGTCCCGCCGGGGCAGGAGGCGCTGGCCGGGGCCATGATCGCCCGGTGGTCGGAGGTTCTGGGCTGTAACCCGGCCCTGTTCAACGTGGTTACCGTCCGCGCGGATGCGCTGCAGAACATCGGGCGCGACCTGATCGATGAGGAAGCCAGCGATCGCATTCAGATCTGGCTGGCGACGTACACGCCGGAGCATGTGGACGCGCACGGCGGCGCGGCGGATGCCCTGCACTGCATGGTGGGTTACTTCTTCAGCGGCAGCCCGTGTGACGCGGTGGATGCCCTGATCGATTGGGCGGTGGTCACGCCCCAGGCGGATCGCGGCGATGTTTACCGGCGGATCGAGGCGCGGCTGTTCGGCCCGGCCGGGACGTTCCCCGTGGTGCCGCTCTACGCGCAGGCGGCGGTCAGCGGGGTAAGCGCCGCGCTCTCCGGCGTCACAGCCGATGGCGCGGCCTGGTGGGCCGACTGGACGAAGTC